>WQTL01000375.1 GCA_009786275.1 Bacillota bacterium
GTACGATTCTGTACAGCCGCCCGCCCCAGCAGGCGCGCATCCTCCCGTCCGTGAGCTCCCGCGTCTCCGCGCCGCAGGCGAGCAGGTCCTCCGGGTATTCGATCCGCACATCGCCCAGCAGAATCGCCCCCGGCGTCAGGACGGGCTTGCGGGGGGTCAGCAGGTGCAGGCGGATGTCGCCGCTGGGCCGGGCCAACTGGAAGGACTCCCGCAGGGTGACGCAATTCGCGGCCCGGGCAAAGGTAAAATCCCGCCGCCAGGACACGATGCCGGCCTCCTCCGGGTAGGCCCCCGCGATGTCCAGCGAAAAACGCACGTCCTCGCCGTCCGGAGCATAGGCGGCGTCGCGGGCGGCGAAGCTTTGGCCTTCCCTCTGCATCACGCCGTTCACCAGCGGCAGGTTGTGCCAGGCCGACTGCATGGCCCAAAGCTCGTAGCGCCCGGGCGAGAAGGTCTGCTTCGTATAGGTTTCCACGCCCGCGTCCACCAGCACGGGCTGCCCGTCGGCGTAGAGGATGAAGCTGCCCGCGTCGTTGTGGTTGTGCGATACGCCGTTGTGCCCGCCTTTGGCGGCAAGGCAGAGCCCCCGGTCGGTGCCCGCCGCGCGCCTGGCCGCCATGAGGCAGATACTTTCGTACCAGGCTTCGCGCACATGGGGGTAGGCCCCGGGGATGCCCCGGGCCTCGCGCGCGGCCATCATGCCCCGGACGGCCTCGTGCAGGCACTTGCCCCCGGGCCTGTAGGTTTTCAGCAGCAGCGCGCCGAAGTCCGTCATGCTTTGGCTGCCAACCCGCTTGCCGTAGTCATACAAAATCGCGCCGGAGGGCAAGCCCCTGGGGCTGGCGTCCCCCACGGGCACCACCCAGTCCCCGCTGATGTGCGTTTTGCAGATGAACTCGCCCATATTGCGCACCAGCGGGTCGCTGAAGAGCCGCAGTTTCCCGATCAGGGCGGTTTCGAGCATCTCCAGGTATTCGAACAGCTTGCCCGCGGCCACCCCCCAGTAGGTCGGGCCCTCGTCGCAGCCGCCGTCCGGGCCGTAGCTTTCCATGAATTTATCCACCGTGACCATGCCGCGCCGCACGACGGCGCACAGGCGCGCCGGGTCGTCCTCCAGGCTCAGGGCGGCGAAGAGCACGTTGGCGTTGATCCAGGGGTTCCAGTTGTTGACGTGGGCATTTTTTTGGTGCAGGCCCATCCAGGTGTAGTCCACCGTCAGGAAGGGCGTGAAGACCCGCTCCCGCACGCACTTTTTGACCATCGCGGAAACCGGCTTCGCGCATTCCCCCAGCACCGGCAGCAGCAGGTGGAGCGCCCCGGCCAGGGTCGCGGCGGTTTCGGCGGCGAAGAGGTCCAGCCTGCGGGTGTCCGGGTCGGGCAGGATCGAGACGAAGTGGGCGGGCAAACACCAGGTGCACTCCTCGCAGATGCACCAGAGCATATTGACCGCCGCGTCGGTGTATTTGCCGCGGTTCGTCAGGCACTCGGCGACCGCCAATGTGACCAAGGCGGAGCGCCGGGCGAAATAGCGCGCCTCAAAGGCGCTGCGGTCGCCGTCCCGCGCGAAGCGCATGTAGAGCGTGGCGGGCAGGACGGCCTGCTCCTGCTCCAGCAGCGCGTCGGCCTGGGGCACGAAGTGCGCCGCGTAGTCCTCCGCCAGGCCGTCCCAGAAGGCCCTGCCGTGGATGTCGGGGAAAAGCCGGAACTGCGGGGACAGGAATTCCTCCAGAAAGCTGCCCTGCGTATATTGGCTGAGCATGCGCACACCCCTTCCTTTGTTATACCAAAGCTATTCTATCATGCCTCGGCGTAATTGTCAATTGACAGGACAGCGTTGGTCTGTTATAATCAAGACGCGAAATACGGAACGTTGCCATCACATAAGAAGGCGGTAACCGAATGAAACACCATACTGCGGTCAGAAAACTCACAGGCGCGCTGCTGGCATTGGCGCTGGCGGCGGGGACCATGCCGCTTGCCGCGGCGCTCAGCGGCGGCGTCAGCGCGGACATTATTGCGCAAACCCGCCAAACGGCGATCGACCTGGAGGCGGAGGGCATCGTCCTGCTGAAGAACGAGGGCGGCCTGCTCCCCCTGGCGGGTAAAAAGCTCAACATTTTCGGGGCCGGCTCCGTGAGCCCCTTCTACGGCGGCGCGGGCTCCGGGATGATCACCTCCGAGCACCCCGTGTCGTTCTACGACGCCCTGGAGGCCGAAGGCATCCCCTACAACGAGGAGCTGCGGAAGCTCTACGAGGCGAACGACCGCTCGGTAAAGGCCCCCAAGACCGACAGCACGCAGATCAACAACCTGCTGCAGCTGGCCATGGCCCAAAACACGATAGAAGAAATGCCCGTCAAAAAACTGACGGACGACATTATGAAGCGCGCGCGTACATATTCGGATACGGCGCTGATTATGATCAGCCGCACCAGCGCCGAGGGCGCGGACCACAGCGCGGAAACCCTGCGTTTGAGCGCCGCGGAAAAAGCCCTGGCGGAGAAAGTCGCCGCCGCGTTCCCGCGGGTGATCGTCCTGTTCAACATCGGGAACGTCATGGAGATGGGCTGGCTGGAGGACTACGGCAGCATCCAGGCCGCCGCGATCCTCTGGATCCCCGGCGAGTTCGGCATGACGGCCGCGGCGCGCATGCTGCGCGGCAAGGTGAACCCCTCCGGCAAGCTGGCCGATACCATCGCCTACAGCGTCGAGGACCATCCCTCCGGCGCGTGCTTCGGCGACTATGCCTACGACTGCGGCGGGAGCTACGTGGAGTACCTCGAGGGCATCTACGTGGGCTACCGCTACTTCGAGACCTTCGCGAAAAATAAAGTGCAGTATCCCTTCGGCTACGGGCTTTCGTACACCAACTTCCGGCAGACCCTGCTCAGCCGCAGCGCCGGCGGCGGCAAGGTGACGCTCCAAGTCGAGGTGAAGAACACCGGCAAAACGGCGGGCAAGGACACCGTGCAGGTGTACTACAGCGCGCCCTACACCAAGGGGGGGCTCGAGAAGAGCGCCGTCGCGCTGGGCGGCTTCGCCAAGACGAAGCTGCTGCGGCCCGGCGCGTCGCAGACCCTCACCGTGACCTTCCCCGTCAACGGCATGGCCTCCTACGACGTGGTGTGCGGGGCCTGGGTGCTGGAGAAGGGCACGTACGAAATCATCCTCGGCCGAGACGTGCGCACGCACATCGACAGCTTCACTTACACCAACCCGAAGGACGTCGTCATCGGCAGGGACCCCGTGACCGGCACGAAGATTCGCAACCTCTTCGGCGGCGTGTACAACGGCTTCCCGCTGCTCTCCCGCGCGAAGCCCGACGACCTGCCCCGCGCGCGCACACTCAAGGCGGACGACGCTGTTAAAAACGCGGACCAATTGCCCGCGCCCGCGAAAACCGGCACAGCGCCCAAGCTCGGTGTTCGCTACGACAAGCCAATCACTTTACAGGATGTCGCGAAGGACAGCGGGCTCTGGGACAAATTCCTGGACCAGCTGACCCTGCGGGAGATGGCCATGCTCGTCACCAAGGGCGGCTACGAGACCTACGGCGTGCCGCGCCTGGGGATTCCGCACACGATGGACAACGACGGCCCCTCCTCGGTGAAGGGCCGCAACGGCCTGCTCTATACCGATTCCGGGACGGCCTACCCCTGCGCCACGGCCATCGCCTGCACCTGGAACACGGCCCTGGCCGAGCAAATGGGCCGCGGCGCCGGCATCGAGGCCCGGGACATCGGCACGGACGTCTGGTACGCCCCGGGGGCGAATATCCACCGCAACCCGCGCGGCGGGCGCAACTTCGAGTACTTCTCCGAGGATCCGCTGCTCTCCGGCAAGATGGCCTCCGGCATTGTGGGCGGCGCGAAGGCGGAGGGCCTCGTGACCACCATCAAGCACTTCGCCCTGAACGACCAGGAGACCAACCGCAACGGCATTTTCACCTGGGCGCACGAGCAGGCGATGCGCGAACTCTACCTCAAGGCCTTCGAGATCCCATTGAAGGAGACGAAGGCCGCCGGGGTGATGTCGGGCTACAACCGGCTGGGCACGCGCTGGTGCGGCGCGAGCGCCGCGCTGCTCAACGATTTACTGCGCAGAGAGTGGGGATTCGAGGGCTTCGTGGTGTCGGACTTTTCGTCGAACATGACCGGCGCCGGCTACATGAGCCCGGTCCTGGCGGTGTACAACGGCAACGACGCGATACTGGCCGGCATCGACCTCATCACCATCCCCTCGAATCTCCTCGCGGTGGAGGCAGCCTATTTGCGCGACCCGGTGGGCTTCGGCGCCGCGCTGCGCAGTGCCTGCAAGAACATCTGCCTCATGAAGCTGCGCTCCCGCGCCTTCCTCCACCCGGAGCAGACCTACGACGACTCGCTCCGTGACGCGCTGACATCGCCGGACGAGTGGGACTTCGCCTTCCCCTACACGGTTTCGGCCGCCCGCTTCGCCCTGGCGAACGCCGCGGACGCGTTCCTGTGGGGCCTGCGGCCGATTTTCTAAAGGGGGCTTATTTGCTCTCCTTCTCCTTGTTGCGCATCAGCAGCTTGTTGACGGGGAAGTAGCCGATGAACTGGATCAGGCCGCAGCCCAGGGTGGCGATATTGCCCGCCAGCTGCTCGCCGATGCCGAGATTCATCAAAAACACCGTTAGCGCCGGCGAAAGCCAGGCCGAAAAGCAGATCAGCGCCAGGGTGAAGGCCAGGTAGATCGTCAGGGTGATGGGGATGCTCGTCGTGCCGCCGAAGGTCTTCTTCCGGTTGACGAAAAACGCGACGATCTGCGCGAGGATGTTCGCCGCGTTGAACGCGATGAAGTACTTCAGCCCGCCCGCGTCCAGGTCGTAGTGGAACACGAACCAGTGGAAGGGCTGCGCCTCCAGGGCCTTGATCGCCGGGATCACCTGGAGGACGTTCAGCGCCGTGAACTGCACGATGCTGGCCAGCAGGCTGACCACGGTGAATTTCACCAGCTGCCACAATGTCACCAGCGCCGAGCCCTTTTCCTCCGCCTTTTGGTCGAGGTCTTTCAGTTTAGCCATGGGAAGTCTCCTTACAGAATTTTATTTGTAATACTCCGCCGCCGCCTTGAACATCTTGTTGTCCGTCTCCCCCGGCACGTTTTTGTAGAGCCCCGGGCCCACGCGCTCGCTATGGCCCATTTTGCCGAACACCCGCCCGTCGGGGGAAGTGATGCCCTCAATGGCGCACACGGAGCCGTTGGGGTTGTATTGGATGTCCATACTCGGCATGCCGTCCAAATCCACGTACTGCGTGGCAACCTGGCCGTTTTCGATCAGCTGGCGCAGCAGGGGCTCCGGGCACACGAAGCGGCCCTCCCCGTGGGAGATGGGCATCAGGTGCACCTCGCCGGGCTCGCACAGCGCCAGCCAGGGCGAGAGCACGCTCGCTACGCGTGTTCTCACCAGCTTCGACTGATGCCGCCCGATGGTGTTGAAGGTCAGCGTGGGGCAGTCGGGGGTCATCCCGCGGATCTTCCCGAAGGGCACAAGCCCCAGCTTGATGAGCGCCTGGAACCCGTTGCATATCCCCCCAACCAGACCCATACGCCGCTCGAGCAAATCTGCCACGGCCTCGCTCAGCCGGGGGTTGCGCAAAAACGCCGTGATGAACTTGCCCGAGCCGTCCGGCTCGTCCCCGCCCGAGAACCCGCCCGGCAGGAACAATACCTGCGCCTGCTCCAGTGCCTTCGCCGCCCGGCCGACAGAATCGGCCAAGCCCTGCGCCGTCCGGTTGTTGACGACGAAAATTGCCGGCTCGGCCCCGGCCTTTTCGAAGGCCCGCGCGGTGTCGTATTCGCAGTTCGTCCCGGGGAACACGGGGATCAACACGCGCGGCTTCGCGATCTTGATGGCAGGCGCTGCGCCGCTGCGCAGTTGACAGTTGACAGTTGACAGTTGACAATTGTCTGTCGCTTCGGCTTTCATGGGGAAGATGGGTTCCAGCCTGTTCTCGTATAATTCTTCCAGCTCCGCCAGGGAGACGACCTCCTCACCGGCGCGTATCTCATATGCCTCGATGGTTTTCCCGATGGGGAAGCCGTATTCGCAGCCCTCGGCCAGCTCCAGCACAATCGCGCCCGGCTCGGCGGGGAAGGCGTATTCCAACGGGAAATCCGCGCCGAAAGCGAAGCCGATGCGGTTGCCCAGGCCCATCTTCAGCAGGGCCTCCGCCACGCCCCCGGCTGTGACCGCCTGCGCGGCTAAGATTTTGCCTTCAGCGGCCAGCCGCGCAACCTGCTTGAATAGCTCCAGGGTTTTTTCCGGCAGGGGCAGGCCGTTTTCGTCCTGCGCGGGCGAAAGATACGCCGCCCTGCTGCCCGCCCGCTTGAATTCGTTCGAGATCAGCCGCTTCGATTCCGTCAGGGCCGCGGCGAAGCTCACCAGCGTGGGCGGCACGTCGAGCTGCTCGAAGCTGCCGGACATCGAATCCTTCC
>WQTL01000376.1 GCA_009786275.1 Bacillota bacterium
GTCCTCGCAGACATTGGCCAGCAGGCGGCCGCTGTCCTCCACGGTGGCCCACTCCAGCACGCCGTTCATGGGCACGTGGAACATGATGGGGTCGAAATTCTTGATGATGTTGCCGTAGAGGATGCCGCTTTGCCGCAGGGACACCCAGTGCTTCAGGCCCGATTCGGCGAATACGCTCTCGGCGATGGTTTTGCTGATGGCGTAGTGGTCCCACACGCTGATTTTGATGGGGTCGCCCGTGCGCCCCCAGTGGATGGGCGCGTCGCGCTCGCCGGTCTCCGCCACGGTGCCGATGTAGACGGTCTTAATTTCATCGGCGTTGGGCTGGGCCTGGATGGCCCGCACGATATTGCGCGCGGCGGTGACGTTGACCTTGAAGGTATTCTTCGGGTCGTAGTCCGCCATCGGCGAGACCATGCCGCCCACGTGCAGCACGTAGTCCGCCCCCGTGACGCCCGCCAGGACGTCCTCGTAGCTCAGCAAATTGCCCCAGATGAGCTTGACGGAAGGGTCGTTTTCGTAGGGCGCGAACAGCGCGCGGCCCTTCGGCTCGTCCAGATTGAGCAGCACGAGATCGAACTTGTCACGCCGCCGGTAGAGCTCTTGAAAGCCGTGCCAGCCCATGTTGCCGGAGGACCCTGTCAGGAATACCGTTTTCTTTGCCATATGTCGTTTTCTCCTCAATTTATTTTTCTTCTTTAGCATTATAGCACGGGATGCGTTCTTCTTAATTACGATATGGAAATATACGCGATTTTACATATTATTCATAAAACCCCCTCTGTCGCGTACTTGCCGCTGCGCGGCCGCGACATCTCCCCCAAGGGGGCGACCCTGGCGGTACCCGAAAGATAACGCCGCCAACAATGTTGACAAGGCGAGCACAGTAAAGTATAATAATGCAAGAAGCGAAGAAAGGCTGGTTACATAATGAAAAAGTTGTTCGTATGCGCAGCGGCGCTGGCCCTCCTGATAAGCCTTGCGGCCTGCGGCGGAAAACCCGAGGCCAGCACGCCGGCGACAACAGAGGCAATCGAAACGACGGCGGAGCCGGAAAGCACTTCCATACAGGACGAATCTGAAATCGAAGAAGATCAGCTGCCCGCGCTCCCCACGGACACGGCGGGCATCGCGGCCTATTACAACACCGCCTTGGGCAATACGAAGCTGCGGCGCGCCAGCTTCAAGCGCACCATGACGAAGGTGACGTCCTGGGCCGTGCTGGGGCTGGTGGACGAGCAGGACATGCAGGACTGGCCCTCCGTGCAGCGGCTGGCGAACGTGGACGAGACCAAATCCGCCCCCAGCGACCTTGCCGCCCTGCGGCCGGAGTGGGTCCGGGAGGCCAGCGCGAGGGAGGACGGCGGCACGGCGGCGCTCACCATACGGCTGAAGGACCACCCCTTCGAGGAGATCGACCCTAAACCCGGGACCTACGGCTATGTGGGCACCATCGACAAGCCCACGGCGGAAAAGATGGTGTTCGACGCCTCCGTGATCCTCACCAACGGGATACTCACCAGCGCGGACGTAACGAAGGCCCTGTTCGCCCTGACCGGCGGCGTGTACACCGTCAGCATCGACACCCAAACGGGGAAGATCATAAGCGTGCGCTTCAGCGCCACCCAGGCGGCGGACGGCGAAGCCAAATGCAGGGCGATCTCCATCGCGCCGATCCCGGGCAAGGCGACCGTCACGCTGAAGGGCGACATGACAGCGACATACGTGCCGGTGTAGATAACCTGTCAGGCGGAGACGCAGTGTAATTTTAGGCGGAGACGCACTGCCGTGCGTCTCTACAACATAAAAGGAGAACCATTATGCGCGAACTGTATCCCGGTATCTATGAAATCACCCTGGGCGAGCCCGAGGACTTGACCCCCCTGGCGTTTCGCGAATATCCCCCCAAGGAGCAAGCGCTGCGGGCCTTCGGGGCCCTCCCCTGCCCCTTTGAGGAAAGCCAAATCACGTGGCGGCAGAGCAGCCGGGGCTTCACCCTGGAGCTGCCGATGAGCGGCTTCGAGCAGATTTACGGCTTCGGCTTGCAGCTGAAGAGCTTCGCGCAGCAGGGCAGGAAGAAAACCCTGCGCTGCAACGCCGACCCCGTGGCCAACACCGGCGACAGCCACGCCCCCGTGCCCTTCTATGTGTCCACGGAGGGCTACGGCGTGTTCGTGGATACCGCGCGGTACGCGGCGTTTTACTGCGGCGCGAACGAAAAAAAAGACCACTCCCCGCGCACCATGGGCGTCGATATCCCCGCCGCGCGGGGCGTGAAGATTGTCGTCTTTGCGGGCGCGAATATGCTGGAGGCCGTGCGCAAATACAACCTGTTCAGCGGCGGCGGAGCCATGCCGCCCATGTGGGGCCTGGGGGTGTGGTACCGGGCCTATTACAAGGGCAAGTCTGATACCATCGAGGAGTTCGCGCGCAATTTCCGGGAGCACAGGCTGCCCATGACGGTGCTCGGCCTGGAGCCCGGCTGGCACACGGCGGCGTATTCGTGCTCCTACGTGTGGAACAGGGAGAACTACCCCGACCCCGCCGCGTTCATCGAAAGCATGCGCGCGCTGGGGTACCAGATCAACCTGTGGGAGCACGCCTTCGTCAACCCGCAGGCCCCGTTTTACGACGAGATCGCGCCCTGGTGCGGGGAATACGAGGTATTCAACCAGGGGCTGACGCCGGATTTCGCGACGCAAGAAGCCCGGGATATTTTCGCAAATTATCATCAAAAAGAGCTGGTTGATCATGGAATCAGCGGCTTTAAGCTGGACGAGTGCGACGGCTCGGACTATACCGGCGGGTGGAGCTACCCTAATTTTGCGCGCTTTCCTTCGGGATTGGACGGCGAACAGATGCATAATTTGATCGGCCTGCTGTATCAGCACACCGTGGCGCAGGCCTTCAAACAATACGGCAAGCGGACCTGGGGCCTGGTGCGGGCCTCCGGCGCGCTGGCGGCGCCCTCGCCCTTCGCGCTCTACAGCGATTTGTACGACCACAGGGACTACATCCACGGCCTGGTGAACATGGGCTTCACGGGGCTGCTGTGGTGCCCGGAGATACGCGCCGCCAACAGCGTGGAGGACCTCGTGCGGCGCATACAGGCCAACGTGTTCGCGCCGCTGGCCATGGTCAACGCGTGGAATTTCCCCTACCCGCCGTGGTGGCAGACCGATGCCTCGCTCAACCGCGAGGGTGTGTTCATGGACAACATCAATGAAGTGGAAGCGCACACGCGCACCTGGTTCGGGCTGCGCATGCGGCTGCTGCCGTATCTCTACACGGCGTTCCGAAAATACGCCGAGGAGGGCACGCCGCCTGTGCGCGCCCTAGTGATGGACGACCCCGAGGACGAAAATTGCTGGACGGCGGACCACGCCGTGCTCGTTGGAGACAGCCTCTACTTTGCCCCCATGGTCGCGGGCGAGACGGAGAAGGCCTTCTATCTGCCGCGCGGGCAATGGGTGAATTTCTTCGACGAAACGCAGACGCTTATCGGCGGGCAGGAATATACGTTTACCTATGGCCTGGGCGAATTCCCCTTCTATGTGAAAGCGGGCACGCTGCTGCCGCTGGCAAAGCCGGAACAGTTCGTGGCGGAGCACCCCACGCTCACCCTGGAGCCGAGGTACTACGGGCCGAAGCCCGAGGGCGAGGTCAGCGTCACGTTTTATGAGGACGACGGCGCGAGCATCGATGGGCCGGGCAACGAAGTGACGCTGACGATGCGGGCGGACGGTACGTTCGGGCTTGCAAGAGAAGGCGGGTGCGGGCATATCATGTATGTGTTATAGAGACGCACGGCTGTGCGTCTCCCGAAAAAAGCTCTTATTCATGCGGAGACGCACTGCCGTGCGTCTCTACATAAACGGTTGAAAGGACCCTCCCATGCCAAAAACCCTCGTCCTGGCCGAAAAGCCCTCCGTGGCCAGGGAGATCGCCCGCGTGCTGGGCTGCCGCCAGGGCGGCCCCGGCTGCCTCATGGGCGGCAATTACATCGTCACCTGGGCGCTGGGGCACCTTGTCACCCTGGCCGACCCGGAGGCCTACGACGGCAAGTACCAGCAGTGGCGCCTGGAAGACCTGCCCATGCTGCCCAAACAGATGAAGCTCGTGGTCATCAAGCAGACGGGCAAGCAGTTCAGCTCTGTATCCACCTTGCTGCGGCGCGCGGACGTGGGCGATATCGTCATCGCCACCGACGCCGGGCGCGAAGGCGAACTGGTCGCAAGATGGATTCTGCTCAAAGCCGGGTGCAACAAGCCCATACGGCGGCTGTGGATTTCCTCCCAGACCGACAAGGCCATCAAGGAGGGCTTCGCCAAGCTTCGTCCGGGGAAGGAATACGACAACCTGTATCGTGCCGCGCAGGCCAGAGCCGAGGCCGACTGGCTGGTGGGGCTCAACGTCACCCGGGCGCTGACGTGCAAGCACAACGCCCAGCTTTCGGCCGGGCGCGTGCAGACGCCCACCCTCGCGCTGATTGTCGCACGGGAGGAGGAGATAGTGCGCTTCCAGCCGAAGGAGTACTACACCCTGCGGGCGAACTTCGCGGGGTTCAACGCGATCTATCAGGATAAAAAAGGACAGGCGCGGTTTTTCGACAGGGCGGCTGCCGAGGAGCTGCTCAAATCGATGCAGGGCAAACAGGCCACCGTGGCGGAGGTCAAAAAGGAATACAAGCAGCAGGCCCCGCCCGCGGCCTACGACCTCACCGAGCTGCAGCGCGACGCCAACAGGAAATACGGGCTTTCCGCCAAGCAGACCCTCGCGGCCATGCAGAGCCTCTACGAAATCCACAAGCTGGTCACCTATCCCCGCACGGATTCGCGCTACATCCCAGACGACGTGGCGCCCAGCTTGCCGGAGCGGCTGCGGGCTGTGTCGATCGGGGCGTATAAGGAGATCGCGTTCGCCCTGCTGAGGCAAAAGATCACCACGCGATATATCGTCAACAACGCGAAAGTAACCGACCACCACGCGATTATCCCCACGGAGGAGCAGGCGAATTTCGCCAGGCTGAGCACCGACGAGAGCCGGATTTACGATCTTGTCGTGCGCAGATTTCTGGCGGTGCTCAGCGCGCCGCACGAATACGACGAAGTGAAGGCGCGGTTGCAGATCGGCCCGCACAGCTTTTACGCCAAGGGCAAGACCGTGCGCGCGCCCGGCTGGAAGGCCGTGTACGGTGGCGCGGTTGACGACGACGAGGAGGAGGGCGACGGCGATATCCGGGGGCAGAGCCTGCCCGCGCTCACCCAGGGCAGCAAGCTCAACCCCACAAGCATCATGATCGCAAGCGGAAAAACCAAGCCCCCCGCCAGATACACCGAGGCCACGCTGCTCACCGCCATGGAGAACCCGCCCGATTTGCCAAGGAACCCGAACCCCGGGGCGTATCTCGTCCCCCCTGCCCTGGGCACCCCCGCCACGCGCGCCGACATCATCGAGAAGCTGTTCGATACGTTCTATGTCGAGCGCAGAGGCAAGGAGCTCGTGCCGACCTCCAAGGGCAAGCAGCTGGTGCGCATCGTACCGCAGGAGCTGAAAAGCGCGGCGCTGACGGCCAGCTGGGAGCAGCAGCTGGGGGGCATCGCACGGGGAAATGTGCGGGCCGAGCAGTTCACCGGCGACATGCGCGGCTACGCGGCGCGGCTGGTGTCGGAGGTGGTCGCCTCCCCGGAGGGCTATGTGCACGACAACCTCGCCCACGAGAAGTGCCCCGACTGCGGCAAGCAGCTGCTGGACGTCAACGGCAAGAAGGGCAGGATGTATATCTGCCCCGACCGCGAGTGCGGCTACCGCAGGAGCGTGAGCGTGGTCACCAACGCGCGCTGCCCGGAGTGCCACAAGAAGCTGGAGCTGCGCGGCGAGGGCGAAAAACGCGGCTTTTTCTGCGTGTGCGGCTACCGCGAGCGCCTGAGCGACTTCGAGGGCCGCCGCGAAAGCGCCGGCGCGAACAAGCGCGACACGGCGGCGTTCATGGAGTCGCGGAAACAGGAGGAGCGCTCCACGTTGGGGGATTTGTTCGCGGCGTTGCAGGGCCGGGGGGAAGAATAGGCTTTTTTCCACGCCAAACGCATGAGTACAGAAATGTTAACAAAAGCTGGAAGATGTGGTATAATCAGCCCAAGGGGGCTGAGAAAATGAGCGAGTTGCTGAAATATATCAATTTATCTCACTCAAATCCGGTTTACCACGCCCGTGAACAGGGGCGTTCGTTCATTGTATCACCAATAGTACCATATGCGGTGGTGCTTGTCGTAATGTGCCGCTAAATCATCCGCTAAATTCCCACCATAAGTTCCACCGTAGGACACCAGCGGAAATTAATTTGAAAAACCCATGGAAGTAAACCGGGGAACAGCGGCGCTTAGTGTGGGAAACGAGCAAAAAAGTGGGTGAGAAAGACCCCAGCGGCTACGCGCCGGCAAAGAAGGCAAAGCGAAGCACATCCGAGAAGATGGTTTCTCGGAGTAAGTTCCATAGACGGGGAATTTAGAATGGGAAAAATTCT
>WQTL01000377.1 GCA_009786275.1 Bacillota bacterium
AAAAGGACAGCCCTTTGACCCCCCTCGACTACGCCGCCTGCCTCCAATACCGCCGCGCCGTCATCGAGCGCGATTTTGCCCGCATGAACGCCATGCAGCGGCAGGCGGTGTTCTGCGTGGAGGGCCCCCTGCTGGTCCTGGCCGGGGCGGGCAGCGGCAAGACCACCGTGCTGGTCAATCGCATCGCGAATATCCTGCGCTACGGCGATGCCTGGGCCTCAGATCAATTTACATACGAGCCCAATGAGGACGACATGGCTAATTTAAAGGCTGCCGCCGGGGGCGATGAGGGGGCTTTGGCGCGTGTGCGCAATCTTCTCCCTTACCTCCCTCCTCATCCCTGGAACGTGTTGGCAATCACCTTCACCAACAAGGCCGCCGGGGAGATGAAGGAACGCCTGCGGGCCATGCTGGGCGCGGACGGCGACGGCATCTGGGCGGGGACGTTCCACTCGATTTGCGCGAAAATCCTGCGGCGGCACGACGGCGGCCTGCCGGGCTTCGACGCCCACTTCGCGATTTACGACACCGACGACAGCAAGCGCGTGATGAAGGAAGTCCAACGCCAACTGCGCATGGACGAGAAATATCTCCCCCACAAGTATATTTTGAACGCCGTATCGAAGGCGAAGGACAGGCTCATCGACCCCGAGGATTATATCAAAGAGTTTGGCAACGAGCACAAGCAGCGGCAAATCGCCGAGGCCTACGCGCTGTATCAAAAGCTGCTGCGCCGCGCCAACGCCATGGACTTCGATGACATCATCTTCTACACCGTGCGCCTGCTGGAGCAAAAAAAAGAAGTGCGCGAGCAATACCAGCGGCGCTTCAAGTATATACTGGTGGATGAGTACCAGGACACCAACCACGCGCAGTATCGGTTGATCTCCCTGCTGGCGGCCATGCACATGAACCTGTGCGTGGTGGGCGACGACGACCAGAGCATCTATCGCTTCCGCGGGGCGACAATCGAGAATATATTGCAGTTCGAGCACCAGTTCAGCAATGCAAAAGTCGTGCGTTTGGAGCAGAATTACCGCTCCACGCAGAACATTTTGGACGCCGCGAACCGGGTGATCTCCAACAACGAGAGCCGCAAGGGCAAGACGCTCTGGACGGGCAACGGCGCGGGCGAGGAGATCATCTGGCAGGTGTACGAGGAGGAGCGCGATGAGGCCCGGGCCATCGCGGACAGAATCCAGCGCAGCGTAGCCAAGGGCGCCGCCTGGGGAGACCACGCCGTGCTCTACCGGGCCAACGCGCTTTCCAGCACCATAGAGACCCAGCTGGTGCGCGCTGGCGTGCCGTATCGCATCATCGGCGGGCATCGTTTCTACGACCGCAAGGAGATACGCGACGCCTGCGCCTACCTCACCGTGATCGCCAACCCGGCGGACGAGATCCGCCTGCGCCGCGTCGTCAACGAGCCCAAGCGCGGCATCGGCGAGGCTACCGTGCAGGCCGCAGCCAACCTCGCCGCCCGGGAGGGCCTGAGCCTCTACGATGTGTTTTGCCGGGCGGATCAATTCCCCGAGCTCAGCCGGGCGAGCGCGAAAATCAAGGGCTTTATCGCGATGATGGAGGGCCTGCGGGCCGTTCAGCATGAGATTCCCCTGAAGGATTTGCTGGAGCTCACTTTGCAGCGCAGCGGCTATATGGCCGCCCTTGCCGAGGACAAAGAAACTTTTGAGGACAGAAAAGAGAATTTGCAGGAGCTGGCCTCGAACCTCGTGCGATACCAGGAGGAGGCCGAGGAGCCGAGCCTCTGGGGCTTCCTGGAGGACGTGGCGCTCCAGAGCGACATCGACCAGTACAACGCACAGGCCGACGCCGCCGTGCTCATGACGCTGCATTCCGCGAAAGGCCTGGAGTTCCCCTGCGTGTTCCTCCCCGCCTGGGAGGAGCGGGTGTTCCCCAGCTACCAGACGGTGCAGGCCGGCGGGCAGGAGGACCTGGAGGAGGAACGGCGGCTGGCCTATGTGGGCATCACCCGGGCGAAACAGAAGCTGATTTTTACGACTGCCAGAACAAGATTGCTCTACGGCAGCACGCAGTATAACCCGCCGAGCAGGTTTTTGAAGGAAGCGGGAATTGAGGAAAATTCGGAATTCGGAATTCGGAATCCAGTACTCCGCACACCTTCCTTCGGTCGTGTCGGCTACGCCGAACCCCGGTCTGCGGCCACCCCTCCACGGGAGGGGAATTATCAAGCTGCCGAAAAGAAGAAATTTCCTCTCCGCGGAGGGGCGCCCGCAGGGCGGGGTGGTAATGGGTTCCTCCCCGCCGCCGGCGACACGGTAAAGCACCCCACCTTCGGGTTAGGGCTTGTGCTCGGCGCGAAGCCCATGGGCAACGACACCCTGCTGGAAATCGCCTTCGAGGACGCGGGCACGAAAAAACTCATGGCAAACTTTGCAAAGCTGGAACAAATTTGTTAAACAATCTGTTGTAAGTCCAACAAACAAACATTTGGGAGGAGTCCTATATGCAGTACCGTATTCAGCACTCGAACTACCGCGATTTTGAGATGTACGAGCAGAACAAGCGCGCGCCCCGGGCCTACTTCATCCCCTACGGCAGCGAAGAAAAACTGCGTGAGGCGCCGGACGCGCGGCAGCGCTACGAGTCCGACCTGGTGACGGTGCTCTCGGGCGCGTGGGATTTCCATTACTACGCCGACGCCGCCGAGCTGCCCCGGGAGCTCAACACGGCGCAGGTGGCCTTCGACGTCGTCCAGGTGCCCTGCACGTGGCAGCGCACCGGGTACGAGCCGCCGGTGTACCTGAACACGCGCTACGAGTTCGAGGATTACCCCGCCGCGCTGCCGGAGAAGCTTTCCGTGGGGGTGTACCGCAAGCGATTTTCGCTGGAGCAGACGGAGAACCGCAACTTCATCATCGCCTTTTTGGGGGTGATCCCCTGCGTGGACCTCTACTGCAACGGGTACCACGTGGGCTACAGCGAGGGCGCGCACAACACCGCCGAGTTCGACCTGACCGCCATGGTGCGCGCGGGCGACAACGAGATCGTCGCCGTGGTGCACAAGTGGAGCACCGGCACCTTCCTGGAGTGCCAGGACATGTTCCGCGAAAACGGCATCTTCCGCGACGTGCTGCTGTATACCCTGCCCCGGGCCTGGCTCAACGACTTCTGGCTGCGCCCGCTGAAGGGCGCCGACGGGGACTACCGCCTGCAATGCACGGTGGAGGTGCAGGGCGAATTCGCCGGCTGGAACGTGGAGTTCACCGTGGACGGCCTGGACGTGAAATACGCCGCCCCCGCCAAGGAGCGCATGGTCTTCTCCCTGGACAAAATGGCCGTTGAGGAGTGGAACGCCGAGCAGCCCCGGCTCTACACCGCCTGGCTGAAGCTGTGCCGGAACGGCGAAGTTCCCCAAGTGGTGAAAATCCCCGTCGGCTTCAAAGCCGTCGAGATCAGGGAGAACGTGTTCACCTTCAACGGCAGGGCCATCAAGTTCAAGGGCGTGAACCACCACGACACCGACCCGAATACCGGCTACTGCATGACATATGAAGATTACGAAAAAGACCTGCGGCTGATGAAGGCGATGAACGTCAACGCGATACGCACCTCGCACTACCCGCCCGACCCGCACCTGCTCATGCTGGCGGATAAGCTGGGCTTCTACGTGATCGACGAGGCGGACATCGAGGCCCACGGCGCGCAGTGCACCCACAACGACATCAACCTGATCTCCAACGACAAGCGCTGGATCCCCCGCTACCTCGACAGGGTCAAGCGCATGCTCTTCCGCGACCGCAGCCATCCCTGCGTCACCATGTGGTCCCTGGGCAACGAGGCCGGGGGCTGGCACTGCCAGGACGCCTGCTACGCCTTCCTCCACGCCGTGCACCCGGAGATCCCCGTGCACTACGAGGGCGCGTGCCGCACGCCCGTGGTGGCCTACGACGTCTACAGCGAGATGTACACCCACCACGACGGCGTGGAGCTCTACGGCAAATGCGAGGACGAGGACGAGAAGATCCGCAGCCGCCCCTTCTTCCTGTGCGAATACGCCCACGCCATGGGCAACGGCCCCGGAGCCCTGGAGGAATACTGGGAGCTGTTCTACCGCTACGAGAACCTCATGGGCGGCTGCGTCTGGGAGTGGGCCGACCACGCGGTCTACCACGAGGACGGCCCGTATAAGTATACCTACGGCGGCGACCACGGCGAGCGCCTCCACGACGGCAACTTCTGCGTGGACGCTTTGGTCTACCCCGACCGCACGCCCCACACCGGCGCCTGGGCCGTGAAGAACGTCTACCGGCCCGTGCGGGCGCAATTTGAGGACGGCAAGCTGGTGTTCACCAACACCAATCGATTCGCGAACGCGAATTGCGCGCTCACCTGGGCGCTGCTGCGCAACGGCGAGGCCATCCTGAACGGCGAGGCCGCGCTGGACATCCCCGCCATGGAGAATTTCGAGCTGCCCATCGAGCTGCCCGCGCTGGAAAACGGCGATTATGCCATCAATTTGCAATACGAGGACATCGCGTTCGAGCAGATTATCTTGCAGGAGGAATATGTAGAAGATGCGCGGGCGGCTGGCGCGCCGCCACTACAGGCGCTGCAAACCCTCAAATTGAACTTCCTGCGCGCGTGGATCGACAACGACAACTGGCGCAACTGGGTGCAGGAGGAGTACGCCCCGCAGAACCTCATCGTCAAGGAGGACGGGGTCTACGCCGGGGAGGACAAGCAATTCACGATGGCGCTGCTACAGGAAGAACTGCCCGGCGGCGCGGTGAAAGTGACGGCCAGGCTCACCCCTGCGGAGGAGCTGCTGGAGGGCTTGCAGATACCGCGCTTCGGCGTGACGCTCGAGCTGCCGCACGAGTGGGACCGGATCACATATTACGGCCTGGGCGAACGGGAGAACCTGCCCGACATGAAGGCGCAGGCGAAGCTGGGCGTCTTCGAGACCACGGTGGACGACACGCACGAGCCCTATATCTTCCCCCAGGACAACGGGAACCACGGGCAATGCCGCTGGCTGGAATTGACCGATCACAAGGGCCGGGGCATACTGGTGTTCAACGCGCCGGGAAGGTTCAGCTTCAGCGCGCACCACTATACGCAGCAGGAGCTTCAGGCCGCGAAGCACCAGGAGGATTTGACCCACGGCGGCCCGGTGTATTTGTCCATCGACGGCTTCGTGCGCGGCAGCGGCAGCAGCTCCTGCGGGCCGGACGCGCTGGAGAAATATCAGATTGAATTGAAGGACGGGCTGGAGTTTGCGTTTATGATTGCGGGTGTGTAACTTAGGTGTTTTCGGGCGGCAAGAATGCCGCCCCTACAGAGCGTAAAACCTGTAGGGGTGGCATTCTTGCCACCCGAAACACAAAAAGTACGGGAGGTTGTTATACCATGCAGAAATCCCTTCGGAAATTGCTGCTCTTCCTCGGCATTGGCTTGGTTGGCCTTGGCCTGCTGACCGGCGGGGTGCTCGCCATATTGCGGGCCGCGAAAACCTTCCACACGGGCGATTTGACCGGGACGGCGGAGAAGTTCTCCATCCTGGACCGGGAAATCCCTCCCCTACCCGTGCGGGACAGCGGCAATTTCGTCATTTTGCAGTTCACGGACACGCACCTCGTTGGCACGAAGGGCAAGGACGCGAGGACCCTGGCCGCCATGGAGGAGCAGATCGTGAGCGTCAAGCCCGACCTGGCGGTCGTCACCGGCGATATGCTGGACGGGTTCAACAATAAGCTCGTGGTGGACAAGCGCGGCGCGCTGTGCGCCGTGGCGGATATCTTCGAGCGGCACGGGCAGTTCTGGGCCTGGGTGCCCGGCAACAACGACGGCGAATACCTGGGCTCCGCCGCCGACGTTGCGGCCTTTCTGGGGCGCAGCTACCCCCATTGTTTGATCTCCAACGCGGAGGACGTCACCGGGGCCGCGCACTTTGTCGTGCCCATCGCGGACGGCGAGGGCGAGATCGTGCACGCGCTGGTGTTCATGGATTCCCTGGCGCGTGACCCCGACACGAACTACATGACCTACGACTGCATGAAGAAGAACCAGGCCGACTGGCTGCGGGAGCGGCTGGCCGAACTGAAGGCGCAGGCCCCCCTGGCCAAGGCCAGCGTGTTTTTCCACATGAACACCCCCGCCTTCACGCAGGCGAAGAACGAGGGCGAGGCCTATTCGGACAAATACGGCATGCTGGACTTCCCCGACAGCTGGTCCATCCGGGGCAACGAGATCGTGGACAGGGCCATACACGGCGCGGGCAGCGTGGGCCTGGTGAGCATCGGCCACCTGCACCCGGGCGAGAACTGGTGCGCATTCCTGGGCGGCACGTACTACCACATCACGCGGGCTTCGGGCTACCAGGCGGCGAAGCGGCCCGGCGCGGCGCTGATCACGATACACACCTATGACGGCAGCCCGCGCAGGCTGTATGATTTTGAGGAGGTTGTGTTCTAGCCCCCCCGGCGCTGCGCGTCACCCCCCTCCGCGGAGGGGGGCTTTTCTGTGCTCTATCGTAAGTTTTGGTTGAAGCAAAAATAAAGCCCCCCT
>WQTL01000378.1 GCA_009786275.1 Bacillota bacterium
CAGCTCATTCATCTTCTCAGCCCCCTTTGGACTGATTATATCACATCTTTCGGCTTTTGTTAATACTTTCTTTACTCATGCGTTTGGCGTGCCCGCC
Source organism: Bacillota bacterium (assembly GCA_009786275.1). Classification (GTDB taxonomy): domain Bacteria; phylum Bacillota; class Clostridia; order Oscillospirales; family Acutalibacteraceae; genus WRMQ01. Next base: position 98 of record WQTL01000378.1, read on the forward strand.
GGTACGCGGGCCGTCCAGGTCTCCGGGGCCTCCAGGCCCAGCGCGTACGCCGTCACCGCCGCGATGTCGCGGATGTTCATCTCCGCGATCATGCCGGGCCGCACGGTCCTGCCCGCGCAGCCGATAAAGATCAGCTTTTCCTCGTCGCTGTCGCCGCCGTGGCCGTAGCCCTTGCCGCCGTGGTCGGCGCAGACGATAAACAGTGTATCGTCAGCATAGCCCTTTTCACGGTACTTCGCGACGATTTTGCCGATCAGGGCGTCGATTTCGGTGATTTTCGCGAGGCTCTCCGCGCCGCCGAAGCCGGACTCGCCGCCCACGTGGTCCACCTCGTCGAAATGCACGAAGAGCAGTGCCGGGTCATGGGCGTCGAGGTAGTCCAGCACCAGATCGCAGACCGCGGCGTCGCTTTTGGCCGTGCCCTTGTGGACACCCAGGTTCTCCTCGATGATGCCGCTGTTGATGGGGCCCCAGTTGCAGAAGGAGGCCAGCCGCGCCCTGGGCATGGCGGCGCGCGCCACGCGGAAAATCGAAGGATAGGGCGAGGCAACGTCGTAGGGCGCGGCGCGGACGATATTGTTGGTCAGGCCGTGGGTTTCCGGCCCCACGCCCAGCAGCAGCGAGCCCCAGCACTGCGCGCTGACGGTGGGGATGGAGGTCAGGGCGTCGTACGTCACCGCGCCGGCGGCGAAGAGCTCGTCCATGCAGGGCGTGGGCGTGCGGGAGAAGAAATTGCCCGCGCCGTCCACGCCGAGAATCGCGACACGTTTGTAGTTCATTCGAAGAGGCCCTCCGGCACCTTCCCCGTCCAGGTCTCCGGGGGCTCCAGGCCCAGCGCGGCGGCGGCGACGGCGGGGATATCCCGCACATTCATCTTTGCGATTTTGCCGGGTTTCACGGTCTTGCCCGCGCAGCCGATGAAGATCAGCTTTTCGGCCTTGCTCCTGCCGCCGTGGCCGTGGAGGCGGTTCCCGCCGTGGTCGGCGCTGACGATGAACAGGGTGTCCTCCGCCCAGCCCTTCTCGCGGTATTTCGCGACGATTTTGCCGATCAGCGCGTCGATCTCGGTGATCTTCTCCAGGAACAGCTTCGCGCCGTAGCCGAACTTGTGGCCCGCGCCGTCCACCTCGTCAAACTGCACGAAGAGCAGCGCGGGGTCGTTGGAATCGAGGTAGGCGAGCAGCTTATCGCAGACCTCGGCGTCGTTGCCGGTGTCCTTGTGGACATCCAGATTCTCCTCGATGATGCCGCTGTTGATGGGGTTCCAGTTGCTGAAGGAGGCCAGCCGCGCCCCGGGCATGGCCTCCCGCGCCACGCGGAAGATCGAGGGGTAGGGCGAGGCGGCGTCGTAGGGCTGCCGGGAGACGACCGCGTTGGTGAGTCCATGGGTTTTGGGCCCCACGCCGTGCAGCATGGAGCCCCAGCACTCCCCGCTGATGGTGGGGATGGAGGTCACAGCGCCGTAGGTCACCGCGCCGGCGGCGAAAAGCTCGTCCATGCAGGGGGTATCCGCCTTGGAATTGAATTGGCCCATGCCGTCCACGCCGAGGATCGCGACTCGTTTGTACATGAGGGTGCTCCTTTGTATGGTTGTATTTGTAAAGCGCCGCGCTTGTCAATTTATGGCAATAAAGTGCGCTTCGTACAAGGCTTTGCCGGTTGTGTAAAGCAGAAAAGCTTGTCGGGAAAATCGCGTCTACAGGCAGTACAGGATGGTCTCGCCCTCGTTGCAGGAGTAGTGGCGGACGTAGAATTCATACGCGGGGCAGAGCGCGCGCAGGTATTCGGGTATGGCCAGCATGTGCTCGCGGCTGTGATAGATCGACACCGCGATGCGGGGCCGGTGTTTCAGGATGGTTTGACGCGCGCCGTAAAGTACGTCCAGGTCCGCGCCCTCCACGTCGATCTTGATGTAAGTGACGGGCGGGAGCTCCGGCAGGCCTTCGAGGACATGGTCCAGGGTGTCGACCTCGATGGCGCCCTTGCCGGTTGGGTCTATTTTGCTGTAGCTGAACACGCCGCCCCTGAAATTGCATTGGCCGCGCGCGGCCCCGAGCCCCATTTGAAAGCACTGCGGCTGCTTGAGGAAGCGAGGCAGGTTTTTCTCCAGTTGGGCGAAGTTGAAGGGATCGGGCTCGAAAACCACGCATTGCGGCGCGGGCCGCCCGGCGGCGATGCAGCGCGCCTGAAAGCGCAGGGAGGACAGGCCCTGCAGGCCACCGGCGTCGACGAAAAGCTCGCTTTCGCCCGGGAGGACGAGTTCTTTGTCCAAGTAAGCGGTCTTCTTCTTGTCCATATGCGGGTCGATATAGCGGCGCTCCCGGGTGCAGCGGTACTGAATAAGGGCCCGGTAGGCGTCGCGGCTTTTTTCGTCCGCCAGGAAGGAGGTGATGCGCTCTACACGCGCCGCGTTCGCCTCGTAGAACGCCCGCGCCGCCCGGAGCCGATCCTTCGCGGCGCGCCTGTAGAAGGCGTCCCCGATAGCGCCAATGGCCTTGGAATCGGAGATGGCCGCGGAGGTGAATACGTAAAGATGGAAGGGGATGGCTTTGAGGGGCATGGCGGGGCTCCTTCTATGTTTTCGTCAAATCCCGTATCCATTGGAAGCGGTTCACCTTCACCGCCGCCACCGCGCACTTGAGGATTTGGTCGCTCTTGAGGAAGAGGAACACCCACAGCGGCGGCAGGTGCCATACGAAGGCCGCCAGAGCGCTGAGGGGCAGCACGATGCCCCATTGGAAGATCAGGTCGTTGATGAGCACGAAGCGGGTGTCGCCGCCGCCGGAGACGATGCCCGCCAGGCAGGTCATCTGGTAGCCGGTACCGACCACCGTGACGCTGAGCACCGCCATGAATTGCAGCGCGAGGGAGCGGGTCCCCGGGGCGATTTGGTAGACGCCGATGATCAGGTTCCGCCCGAAAAACAGGGCCGCGCCCGTGCAGAGGCCCAGCCCCACGAAGAGGATTTGCAGGGTGCGCGTGTACTCCTTCACGCGGGGGATGCTCCCCTGCCCCACCGCCTTGCCGATCACCACGTGGGAGGCCGACGAGGCGGCGTAGATCACCACGCTGACCAGCTGGAACAGCGCCGCGGCGATGGCGCTGGCCGCGATAGGCCCCTGCCCCAACCGCCCGAGGATGGCGCTCTGCAGGTTCATGGCCAGGCCCCAGGAGAGCTGCGAGCCCGTGAGCGGCAGCGCCGTCTTCGCGTAGGCCTTGAAATCATTTACGCGGGCGGATAAGCAATCGCTCAGCTTGAACTTCAGTTTTTTGTCGTAATATTTCGCGTAGAGCGCCAGCAGGGCGAACTGCAGGGTGTAGGAGATCGCCGAGGTGAGGGCCGCGCCCCGCGCACCCATGGCGGGCAGACCCAGCTTGCCGAAGATGAAAATGTAGTTCAGCCCGGTGTCGAGCCCCAGGGAGGCCAGGGAGAGGTACACACCCACGCGCGGGCTTTCCACGCTGCGGAACATCGCTATGCCCACGTTGCTCAAGGCGAATAAGGGGTAGGCCGGGGCGACCGCGCGCATGTACTCTGCCCCTTGGGCGATGACCGCGGGCTCGTTGGTGAGCAGGCCCAGCACCCGCTCCGGGACGAAGAATCCCAGCGCGCCGAAAAGCAACCCCACGCCTGCCGCCAGCCAGAAGGCCACGGCGAAGATCCGCTTGATGGGCTCGGTCTGGCGCTTGCCCCAGTATTGCGCCGCGATGACCGCCGCCCCGGTGCCGATGCCGCCCAAGGCCATCTGCAGCAGGAACTGCGCCTGCACCGCCACCGCCGCGCCGGACATGGCCACCTCGCTGAAAGCGCCCAGCATCATGTTATCGCACAGGCCGACGCCCAGCAGGATCAGGTTTTGCAGGGCCACCGCGCCGGTGAGGCGGAAAAAGCTTTGGTAGAAAGATTTTTCGCGGGTAAGGATCATTTGATTTCCTCAAAGCTGTACATGTCTTGCGGGGTTTCGTTCCCCGGGCGGATCGTGATCTGCCACGCGCTGAGGTTGCGTGAAACGTGGTAGTACATGCGGTTCTGGAAGGCAATGTGGTCCTGGTGCCAGTGGCCGGTGCTCAGCATGCCCACGTTGCCCGCCGCGCGTATGACGTCATCGATGGCCGCGTTGCCCGCAGGCGACCATGGGTTCCAGTTGTCCGGCTCCGTCGCCTCGGTGAGGGCGGGCGTCTCAAAATGGAAGAACACGCTGGCCCGGGCGGCGGGGGCCTGCGCTTTGAGCGTTTCCAACTGCGCCGCGAGCCAGGCAACCTGGTCGGGATGCATGCTTTCCTGATGCCAAATCTCATTCTCGTCCGGCTCGTCCTCCTCCGCCAGGGAATCCAGGAAGATCAGCTTGTGGGCGATATTACCGTCGTCATAGAGCACCGGGATGGCGTACTGCGTAGCCCCGGTGAGGCCTTCCTCGTTGGAGAGGACGGCGTACTCGTAGTTGTGCGCGAGATAGGCCGCGACGTCCCGCTCCGAGCCCAGGTCGCAGCCGTCGTGGTTGCCGGGCACATAGGCCCAGGGCTGCGCGCGGCGCTCAAACAGGTCCGCGACGGCGCACAGGGCGGCGCGTTTGTCCACAAAGGTGTGGCCCCAGCTGTCCAGCATATCCCCGGTGATAACCGCTAGGTCGGGCCGCGCCCGCTCCAGGGCGGCCTCCATGCCGCGGAGGATTTTGGCGTCCCGCAGGCTTTTGCCGGTGGTGAAGTGCGTGTCCGTGAATTTCAGAATGACGAACGTGCCGTTATCGCGCAAGTGCATGGAGGGGATTTCGCGGCCGTTGTAAGGGTGCTCGGCGGCGTAGCCTGTGATGTCGCCCCTGTGGAAGAAGCCGACGCTTTTCGCGTAGAGGAACGCGCCGCCCAGGAGCAGCGCCAGAGTCAGCACAAGGCTGACTATGAGGATGAGCTTCTTTTTCATGTTATTCATTTCTCTCCTTATACGAAAGCCACCGCGCAGGCCATGAGGGTCTGCGCCAGGTAGTAGGGGAAGAACACCAGCCAGGAGAACGAGGCCGGGCGTTCCTGTTCTTTTTTTGAGCCGAAGTTGAAGAGGAACAGCGAGGTGTCCGAAAGGGCAAGCAGGCACGCCGCCGGCAGGGCGAGCCACCGCAGGAGCCCGACCGTCTGCGCCGCGGCCCATACCAGAGCGCCCAGCAGCAGGGCGTAGACCAGCAGGGGCACGCCCAGCTTGCCGAAATCCAGGATTTTGCGCCTCCACAGGAGGGCGTAAAGCACGGGCAGAAGGATCAGCAGCGGCAGCAGCCAGGGGGCGAACGCACCCCTAGACAACAGTACGGCCAGGTTCAGCACATGCGCGAGAAAAAACGGCGCCGCCCCCATCAGGAAGGCGTAGTCCTTATTGCGCGCCGGGTCGTGCAGCACGGGGCCGATGGCCAGGAGGACGTCACCCAGGCACGCCAGGCAAAACCCCATCAGCAGCGCCGCCGCCTGCCAGTTGAGGCGCTCGCGCTGGGCGGCCCCCGCCACCCCCGCCAGGCAGAAAAACATCGACGAGAATATCTTGCCGGCAAAGTCCCCCATGGGGCCCTTGAGCAGCAGCCGCGCCGGCTGCAGCATGATAAACAGCACCCCGCACAGCCCCAGGGCAATCGTCAGAACCATATGCAGTCCCCCGCTTCATACACAATTGGGTATATTATAACAGATATGCGCGGGGAATGCAAATGTTTTGCAACGCAAATATTCGTAAATTCCCACCCTAAGTTCCACAGTAGGTTACCGGTGGCGGTAAGCGTTGAAAATCAAGGAACTTAGTTTGGAGGAGAGAGCAGAAAATGAAGGAAAAAGTGAAAAGAAGCGAGCCATGTGACGGAACGGCACAGCTGCATGCAGCAGCACACCTTAAAAAGGGATTTTTCAAAGTAACTTCCAGGACAGATGAAGTTCGGATGGGAAGAAAATGGGGTAATAAAGCAGGGGTTAAGCGGTTAGTTTTTCAGGAGCTTGGGCGATTGAATGACTTGGTCGGCTGGCACGAAGGAAATGCCCAGCGCGGCGGCGGCAGGTTCGCTGACGGTGCTGGTGAAAATGTCGTAAGGCGACTTGCCAAAGAAGATTTGGCGTTTGACGCCGTTGACATGGGAGAAGGTAAGGTTGACGGTGTCCTGCGAATAATCGTCGAACGATGTGCCGCTGGGCACGATGTCTCGGAAGATAGTATGGTTTTTCTCGCAGTACGGTTTCTGGCTGGGCTTGTTCGGGTCGCAAAAGAAAAGGGAAGATTCTTTAACGCCCGACAAGTCATTCTCAATGGCGGTGACATTGGCTGCACGCTAAGGCGTGCTGGGACAAACAGTCCCCCGGACTGTTTGATAACCCACTCGCCGCCATTGTCAGTCAGGATCAGCAGGAAAAGGTCGCCGAAACGCAGTCCTGCATCCTGCAAGCGCAGCTTCAACACTTGCAGAACCCGTGTGGCTTCGGCGGAGGACTTGTTGTCCA
>WQTL01000379.1 GCA_009786275.1 Bacillota bacterium
GACGCGGCCGTGATGGCCTGCGGCGGCGGCTGCCGCCTGTGCTGCGACCCCTGCGCGGGCACCGCCGGCTGTACCGTCGCCGGCAGCGCCTTCGCCCTGCAGGACGACGTCATCGCCGTGATCGACCCCAACACCCACGAGGAGAGCGGTTCCGTGCCGACCTCCGTGATTCAGCCCGCCGCCTTTGCCGTGAACCCCTCCAACGGGCTGTTCTTTGTAGCGCAGGACGGCGGCCTGACGGTTTTGGACCCGCAGGGCAATATTATCGATACACTGGCGGAGCACCGCAACATCACGGACGTGGTTTACAACCCCGCGGCTGGCAAGCTCTACCTCGCGGACTACACCTACGCCGAGCTGCTCATCTATGACGCGGAAACCTACCTGCCGGTGGATACTCTCCTCCTCGGCGCGCCGTTGCTCCTGGCCGTGGACCCCGCAAGCAACCATGTGTACGCCGCCGCGCCCAGCGCGGGCATCCAGGCGGTCAGCGGCGAAACGGACAGCGTGGTCCAGACCCTCTCGATGCCGGACGTGGTTTCGATGGCCGTGGATTCCGCGCGGCGCAGGCTCTACGCGGCGGATAACGGCGGCACCGTGCACGTCGTCGACACCAACGACAACATCGAGGCCGACGCTTACGCCCTCCCGGGCGGTGTGCCGGAGGGGATCGCCGTGAACCCGAACACGAACCGGCTCTACGCCAACTACGGCACGCACATCGACGTACTCGACGCGGCGGACGGCGGCTTCCTCGGCGATATCAGCGCGGCGAATATCACCGCCCTGGACGTGGACCAGGCGGCCAACCGGGTGTACTACTACACCGGCGGCACCGAGACCGTCGTGCTGGACGGCAGCGACGACAGCCTGTTGGGCGCCATCCCCATGGCGGACGTGATAGAATATGCCTTCAGCACCCGGAAGCTGTGCGGCGCGGGCACATGCGGCCTCTTCACGGCGGGCAGCCCCGTGGCGTTGGACAATATGTCCGGCATGGGGCAGGGCGACCTGGTTTCGTTCGGCTATTATGTGGACCGGCGTATGGAGCTTGGGAACGACATCACCGAGATCAATCCCGGGCTCTTCCGGGTGGACGCCGCGGGCGTCTACGAAATCGGCCTGCGCATGGCGGTGGAGACGCTCAATCCCGACAGTTACGACATCGCCTATTCCCTGCTGGTCAACGACGACACGGCAAACCCCCTGTATTACCGCCGTTGGGGAATGGATCCGAACCAGGCGACGGTGGCGGATTACGTCCAGCTCTTCCAGCCGCTGCAGACGGGCGACGTGCTGTCCGTCAGGCTCACTGTTTTCACCGCCGACATCAGCAGCCACCATGAGCTCTCCTCGTATATCACGATCCGGAAAATCTGTTGAATTTCGGCGATATGCCTAAATCCGCCACCCACGGTTGTGCAGGTTGACCAAATCCCATTGTGAGTAGTTTAGATTCTTATGCGGGAAAGAACCTTAGAGCAACTATAATCTTCGGCATGTTGCACAAATTATTCTCCTTTCGTTTGTGCAACATGCCTTGACTTTTTGTGATTTTTGGTTATACTATAGGTACAGTCAAGAGTAGAAAGGAGGAAGGCAGCATGTTCTATGAGAACGAGTACACCCGCGTCCTGCTGGAGGAAGAGCGGCGGCTGATGCGCGAGATCACCACGCAGCGCATGAGCTGGAGCACGATCGGCAAGATGATCAAGCTCAACGCCCTGCTGCACGAGCGCCGCCGCGCCTACTAAACCAGAGAAGGGACGCACATGACACAAGAGAATACCGGCGCGCAGCCGTAACTGCCCCTTGGGAAGCAGTTGCGGCTGGCGCGTTTTTTTATCCCGCGAAAAAAACTTAGAAAAAAACTTTCGAATTGCTGAAACTTTTGCTTGACAGCCCGCCAAAGCCGTGGTATAATCCCCTACAGTTATCAAATTTTTACAGAAAGGAGCTGCGCACACATGACGACCTTCGCGACGGAACTCAAATCCAGGCGGGATACGTTTGTCCCCGGGGCAGGTCTGCCCTGCGCGCGGTGCCTTTCGCTGAGATACCCCTGCCAATAGTGTAACCTTAAGGCAGGAGAATACCCACGCGGATGGCCCTGAGCGGCCGCCCGCGATTTTTTATTACGCTCTTGGAGGAAGAACGCATGCCATTCCATAAGGGGAAAGAAAAAAAAGACAAGAAGGGGAAAAACAAGAACAAAAAGCCCCGGCGCCTGCCCGGCCGGCTGCCGCCGGAGGTGCTCACCCTGCTGGAGAAGCAGGGCCTTGCCACGGAGGAGTTCATCCTGGGTGTGACCGGGGACATGGACAACGAGGGGAACTACCGCGCGGCCTGGCTGGCCTTCGACGAAAAGGGGCTCTACATCGCCTTCGGCGAGGAGAGGACGGAGTTCAAGCGCAAGCTGCGGGAATTCGGGAAGAAGAAGCCCGAGACCACCTACACCCTCGGCCAATTGCAGACCATCCCCCTGGGGGACATCGAAAAGCTGCGGGTGGAGCGCTACATCACCACGGGCCGGCTGATCTCCACCGAGGGCGGCGAGGACATCGCGCTCGCGCGGTTCTCCATCGGGCTGTGCAAGAAATTCCAGCAGCTGTGCGACTGCGTCAACGCCCTGCACGACGGCAAGGACATGAAGCCCTTTTTGGCGGACACCGACGAGACGCAGTACTGCGAGAAGTGCGGCGAGAAGTTCCCCGACGCGCGCAAGGTCTGCCCCAAGTGCGGCAAAAAGGATTCCACCGTGAAGCGGCTGTTCGGCTTCTTCGGGGGCTACAAATGGCAGATCGCCGTGATACTGCTGTTCCTGCTGGCAAGCACCCTGCTGACCGTGGTCTACCCCAAGGTGGGCACGCAGATGCTCTTCGACGACGTGCTGGGCAACACCGTGGACACCCCGGCGCAGAAGCTCGCCGCCCTGGGCTGGCTGGTGCTGCTCATCGGGGGCATACGGCTGCTGAACATCCTGCTGACCATGGCCTACGAGTGGGCGATGGCCTCCATCACGCCGCAGGTGGTCTACGACATCAAGAAGAAAATCTTCTCCGCCATGCAGAACCTGAGCGTGGGCTTCTTCTCCGGCAAGCAGACGGGGCAGCTCATGGAGCGCGTGACCCGCGACGCCAACAACATCTACTGGTTCTTCATCGACGCCATGCCCCACGTCATACGCAGCTTCGTGCAGCTGGGCGGGGGCCTGACGATGATGTTCCTGCTCAGCTGGAAGCTCTCCCTGGCGGTGCTGTGCGTGGCCACCCCGCTGATGGTCATCATCAGCTCGTTCAGCAAGGTCTACCGGCGGCTGCACCACAGGGAGTGGGCCAGCAACGCGCGCCTGACCTCCATGGTCAGCGACAACATCAACGGCCAGCGGGTGATCAAGGCCTTCTCGCAGGAGGACAGGGAGCTCGCGCGCTTCGGCGGGGTCAGCGGCGGCCTGCGGGACGCGGAGATGAACGTGGCCCGCATGGAAAGCAGCCTGTTCCCCCTGCTCACCGGCGTGGTGACGGTGCTGAGCACCGGCGTGCTGCTGATGGGCGGCTTCCAGGTGCTGGACGGCAGCATGACCCCCGGCGGCCTGCTGAGCTTCGTGGTCTACCTCGTGCTGGTACAGAGCCCCCTGGACTTCCTGTCCTGGGTGTTCAACTGGTGGGCGCGCTGCAAGGACTCCGCGCACCGGGTGTTCGAGATCGTGGACGCCGAGCCCGATATCAAAGAAATAGAATCGCCGGTGCAGCTGGAGCGCCTGCACGGCGACGTGGAACTGCGCGAGCTGGAGTTCGAGTACGAGCCCGCGCGGCCCATCATCAAGCGCGTGAACCTCAAGGTGGAGGCGGGGCGGATGCTGGGCATCGTGGGCAAAACCGGCGCGGGCAAGACGACCATCGCCAACCTGATCTCCCGCCTCTACGACACGAAGGCCGGGGCGATCCTGCTGGACGGCGTGGACGTGAAGGATTTGCCCCTCGCCCTGCTGCGCAAGAACATCGGCCTGGTGAGCCAGGACATCTACTTATTCACGGGCTCCGTGATGGACAACATACGCTATGCCAAGCCGGAGGCCAGCCTTTCGGAGGTGATGGCGGCGGCAAAAGCGGCCGCGGCCCACGACTTCATCATGAAGCTGCCCGACGCCTACGAGACCCGCGTGGGCAACGGCGGGCAGGACCTTTCCGGCGGGGAGCGGCAGCGGGTGTCCATTGCCCGGGCGATTTTGCAGAACCCGAAAATCCTCATCCTGGACGAAGCGACGGCGGCCATGGACACCGCCACCGAGCGCAGCATACAGGAGTCCTTAAGCGAACTAAAAACCGGCAGAACGACAATCGCCATCGCCCATCGATTGAGCACTCTGCGCGACGCCGACGTCCTGGCGGTCATCGAGGACGGCGAGCTGAAGGAATTCGGCAGCTTCAACGAGCTGATCAAACAGAAGGGCGCGTTCTTCGAGCTCTACCAAGTGCAGCAGAAGGCATTGGCGACCATGGGCAGCATCGAGGACCGCCTGGACGAGCCGAAGAAGGAGAAGGAGGAGGAATGAACACTTTTTCTTTCGCCCAGGGATGTCCGGAGGCCGTCCCCTACATGGTGCGCAAACACTGCTTTTGCGCGGAGACGCACTGCCGTGCGTCTCTATATCAGAAATAATGAAAGGAATCCTATGAACGAAAAAACACAGGCCGAATGGGACGCCTGCTCCGACGAATATTTCGACGGCGAGGACCACGCCACCGACATTGAGGAAATCAAGAAATCCCCGCAGCGCGCCTTCCCACGGGAGGTTTGGGCCATGCTGCAAGAGGCCTTCCCCGACCTGACCGGCAAGAAAGTCCTGGTGCCCTCCTGCGGCAACAGCTTTGCCGTCTATGCGTTTCACCTGCTTGGAGCCGACGTGACAGCGAGCGATCTGTCCTCGCAGCAGCTGAAAAACGCCAAGCGCTACGCCAATGCCCAGGGCTGGGATACTATCCCCTTCATCCAAGCCGACAGCATGACATTGGAGGGCATACCCGATAATACATTTGATTTGATTCACACCAGCAACGGCGCGCATGTGTGGATCGGCGATTTGGCTATGATGTACGGCAATTTCAACCGTGTGCTCAAGCCCGGCGGGAGCTTCATCTTCTTCGAGACACACCCGTTCCACAGGCCGTTCGGCGATACGGGCTTCAAGGGCTTCAAGCGGGTGATAGTCAAAAAGCCCTATACCGACACCTGCGGGGGCGAAATCGAATACCACTGGCGCATACAGGATTTTATGCAGGCGCTGCTGGGGTCTGGATTTTCAATCGAAGATTTCCAGGAGCTCATGCCCCACGAGGACGATTTGAGCGGCCACATGTGGCATTATGACAGCTACAAGGAGCGCGATACGGATAAGTTCGCGCGCTATGATTGGCGCAAGAACCCCATGGCGGCATTGCCCGCGTGGCTGGCGGTGCGGGCGGCGAACACGAAAAAACAACAAGTTCCGTGCGGAGACGCACCACCGTGCGTCTCTTCATAGAAATATGAGAGGAGCACCATGAACGCAAAGAACCAAAGCACGGCAACCATCACCAGCGCGCCCTTGCTGCACGGAATGCCGGTGGAAGACTGCGGGCTGTTTGCCTGTTTCATCTGCTACGAGTTCTGCATAAGCTACCAGCGCCAGGCGATGAAGCGGCCGGAGCAGCTGATCTATCTGTTAATCGCGGAGCAATTCGCCCTGATGTGTGCGGGCATCGCGAAAATGAAATTCAACCGGCGTAAAAGCGCTGTGTATATCAAGGAGATCACGGCCGCAGACGCACAGGCGCTTGTACTGATGATCGAACTGGAGCGAAAGGAAAGGAGCGCATATGAGGACATACCCGAAAACCCAAACATATGACCCGGCATGGATCGAAGCCAACTGGATGGGGCCCAACCCCCTGTGGCTGCTGGAGGACCTGTGCGATCACCTGGACCTGCGCCCCGGCATGCGCGTGCTCGACATGGGCTGCGGCAGGGGCCTGACCTCGGTATTTTTGGCGAAGGAATACGGCGTGACGGTGTTCGCCAACGACCTGTGGGTGCCCGCGACGGACAACCTGAAGCGCTTTGAGGAGGCGGGGGTGGCCGACAGGGTGTTCCCCATCCACGCCGAGGCCCATGCCCTGCCCTACGCCGAAAACTTTTTTGATATAGCCATCTCCATCGACAGCTACGAGTACTACGGCACGGGGGATTCCTATTTCCCTGACGTGTTCTCCAAGCTGGTGAAGCCCGGCGGGCAGTTCGGCATTGTCGTGCCGGGGCTGACAAGGGAGTTCGAGAAGGGCTGTCCCGAGACGCTAAAAGATGTATGGGTACCCGAGATGTTCACGTTCCACAGCGGCGCCTTTTGGCGCGCCCTTTGGGAGAAGACCGGGCTGTGCGAGATCACCGCGTGCTATGACCTGGAGGACCCGAAGGGCATCTGGCGGCCCTACGCGCAGTGGTGCGCGGTGAACGACAAGCCGGAGCTCGGCGGCGGCAGCGACATGGACATACGGCTGCTGGACGCCGACACGGACGGCGACCTT
>WQTL01000380.1 GCA_009786275.1 Bacillota bacterium
CCTGGGCGACCCGCGCCTGGCCTCCCGCAAGGAGCGCTACAAGGCCCTGGACCAGGCGGCGGCGTTCTCCCCGCCCGGGGCGAACGGCGTGCTGTTCCTGCCCTATTTAAGCGGCGAGCGCTGCCCGGTGAACGACGCGAACGCCGCTGGCTGCTTCCTCGGCCTGCACGGGCATACCTTGAAGGGCGACCTGGCCCGCGCTGTTTTGGAGGGCGTCGCCTTCTCCCTGCGGCAAGCATATGACCTGATGTCGGCCAGCACGGGCCCGGCGTGGCGCTTGATCCTCGCGGGGGGCGGCGCGGTGAGCCCCCTCTGGCGGCAGATATTCGCCGACGCCTTCGATCTGCCGGTGGTCACCCTCGAGGCTGGCGACGAGGGCAGCGGCTTCGGCGCGGCGATCCTGGCGGGCCTGGGCGCGGGGATATGGTCTGCTCCGGCGGAGGCCCTGGGCCAGCTGCGCGTGAAAAGCGAAACGCTCCCGATCGAGGGGCATGTGCTCGTGTATCGGGAACGCTATGGGGTGTATGGGGGGGTATATCCGGCGGTAAGGGGGATTTGATCATGCCTTTGCTGGGGGTTGCTTTTTTGCGCGAATAGGTGTATACTATTGGTGAGAGAGGATTGGGCTATGAAAAAAATGAAAATTTACCTGGAAACAACGATATTCAATCGCATGGCGGAGGACAATCGCAAATACTGCGAGGAAACAAAGCGACTGTTCAAGGAAATCGCGTGCGGAAAATTTCAGCCCTATACCTCTGCCTATGTGCTTGAGGAGCTCAATAGAGCCGAGCAGAGTAAACGAGCAACAATGCTGGCGTTGATCACGGAATACCGCATTCATGTGCTTCCACTTGACAATGAAACCGTTGAACTGGCCGACCGCTATGTCAAGGAAGGGGTTATCCCGGAACGGTTTGCCGCCGACGCGCAGCACATCGCCAGCGCTTGTGTGCACGAGATGGATTGCATCCTCAGCTTGAATTTCCAACACATCAACAAGGTGAAGACCAAAGCGGTCACCGCGCTTGTAAACCAACTACTGGGCTACCGCTCTGCGGTAATTTGTACGCCGATGGAGGTGACGGACAATGACGACGACAGATAACTACGAGCAGGAGATCAACCGTATCCGCGAGGAACTCCACGAGGAGGCCAAGGGCTATACACAACAGGAGTGGATTGACAAGGTCAACCGCGAAGCCAGCGAATTGCTTGCCCAATACGGCTTGAAGCTCGCGGCCTGAAAAATGAGCCGTTCCCTGCCCTACAAGTCACCCCCCTCGCGTGTGTGAGGGGGGCTTTCGTCTTAATCTTCCGGTCTTGGGTTGTTGCCGATAAAGTTTCCGTTTTCATCGCGGTTTATGGGGTATGCTTTCAGATGAAACTTTATGCAGCCGGGGCATGACAAATCCAATTCATATTTTTCCTTGCCGGCTTTGTATGCATAATCGCCGCCGCGCCGGATCACGAGGTCGCCGCCGCGCTGAATCGAGAGCCTTCGCAGCCGCCGCAGGGCTCCGCGCCTGGTAGTAAGGTCGCCGCCGTACCGAATCACCTCGCAGTAATTATATAGCCGTGTCATGACTCTGGGGCACATGCCGTCGGGGCACCCGTATTGGAAAACGAACGTATCCCCTTTTTCCAAACCAAGCCTGCAATGCCCGGCTTTCCCCTCGGCAACGGTTAATTCAAATTCCCAATCCTCTACGATCCATTTTTTCATTGCTATGGCCTCTCTTCTCTTTGATCCACAACCCAAGCCCCCCTCTTCAGAGGGGGGAAGCGCCGCAGGCGCGGGGGGTGTTAAAAGCAGTTCTCCTCCGCCGTGATCGGCAGCATCTTCTGCGCCTCGAAGGGGGATTCGATGGCGATTTCGCGGCCCTCGTCGCTGCTGCGCTCGATGGAGGTGAGCACCTCCAGCACGTGCAGGGTCTGCAAGGCGGCGCTTGCGCGCGGGGTGCGTCCGTCCTTGATGGCCTGCGCCATGTCCGCCAGGCCCACGCCCCTGCTGTTGCCGTGGTAGACGTCGTAGGGCGTATCGATGGGGATCCATTCCCCGCCGCCGAAGTTCTCCGCCGCATCGGGGGAATTCTTCTCCTTGACCTTGATTTTGATCTCCCCGCCGAAGTTGTTCGGGTCGGGGACGATCATGTTGCCCCCGGCGCCGTAGATCTCGATGCAGTTGACCCCCGGCATGGAGTACGCGTCGAAGGTGGTGATCAGGGTGGCCACCGCGCCGCTCGCGAAGCGCAGCAGGGCGGTCTGGTGGGTGGGCACGTCCACGTCGATCACCGTGCCGTTCAGGGGCTGGCTGGTGATGGCGCGCGTGGGGTAGGTGATCCTCGTCATGCCCATCACGCTTTTCACCGGGCCCATGATCTGGCACAGCGCCGTGACGTAGTAGGGCCCCATGTCCAGCATCGGGCCGCCGCCGGGCGCGCGGTAGTAGAACTCCGGGTCGGGGTGCCAGGTCTCGTGCCCGTGGCAGATCATATGCGCCGCCGCCCCGATGGGCACGCCGATGACGTTTTCCCCCAGCAACTTGCGGCAGCCCATGACGCCCGCGCCCAGGAAGGTATCCGGCGCGCCGCCGAGAAGTAAGCCCTTTTCCTTTGCCAGCGCCACCAGGGCCTTGCCCTGCTCGAAGGTGCCGGCCAGGGGCTTTTCGCTGTAGACGTGCTTGCCGGCCTCCAGCGCGGCGCGGCTGACCTCGAAGTGCTCGCCCGGGCGGGTGATGTTGAGCACGATGCCGACCCGCGGGTCGGCGAAGAGCTCATGCATGTCCCTGTAAAGCTTCATGCCATAGCTATCCACGGCGCGCCGCGCTTTTTCTTCGATCAGGTCGCATACGCCGATAATCTCGAGGTCCTTGAATTTTTCCGTCAGGTTTTTCAGGTAGATGCCGCTGATGTTGCCGACACCCACGAAACCAATGCCGGTTTTCGCCATAAACACTCCTCCCTCCGGTCTAATATCTAAAGTCTAATATCTAAAATCTAATATCTAAATTAGTACATCTTCGCGTTGTTGAGGTAGCGGTCCGCCGTCAGGCCCTGGGCGGCGGCGGCCTGCTTGCCCGCGGCGGCCCAGAGAAAGCCGCGCCGCATGAGCTCCTGCGCGGCGGGGGCCAGGCCGAACACGTCGTCGTGGTGCCCCAGCGAGTTGTAGTACACCCGCCCGAGGCCCCAGTATTTCGTCCACACCACGGGCATATCCACGGGCTTGTTGGCGGCGTGGTAGTAGCTGACCAGGGGGAAGCGCGTGGTTGCGAGCACCTCGATGGAGGGGTCCACGTGCAGGTAGTACTGCTCGCTTTTGACTTGGAAATCCTCGATGCCCAGCGTAAGGGGGCTCGAGTTGCGGGCGATGTGCACAGTGTATTCCACTTTATCGCCGCCGGGGTGGCTCACCCACTGGCCGCCGGTCATGAACTGCCATTCGGTGTCCTCGCGGTAGGCGTCGCACATGCCGCCGTGGCAGCCCGCGATGCCCACGCCCGCGCCGACAGCTTTCGCTATGGCCCGGGAGGTCTCCCCCGGCATTTTGCAGCCGGTGGTCACGGGCACCAGCAGGTCAAGGGCAGCCAGCTGTTGATAGCCCGGCAGCTTGTCCGCGCCCTGCACCACCCGCACGTCAAAGCCCTCGTTTTTCAGCATTTTTTCAAAACGTTTCGCCACTTTTTCGGGCTCGTGTCCGTCCCAGCCGCCCCAGAAGATCAGCGCGCTTTTTTCCACGAGAGAATCCTCCCCGATTCATATTGACTATTCCAAAATTATTATATCATAGAAGGATTGGAAATGCAAGGGAAATCGCAAAGATTTACAGATTATCTCAAAATTTCACAATAGAATTTCCATGGCCCGCCGGTAGCCCTCGAATCCCAGCCCCGCCACCACCGCCACGCAGGCCCGCGACGCGTAGGATACCCGGCGGAATTCCTCGCGGGACCGCACGTCGCTCAGGTGCACCTCCACGGCGGGCAGCGCCGCGGCCTTCAGGGCGTCCAGAATCGCCACGCTGGTGTGGGTGTAGGCCGCCGGGTTGATGACGATGGCGTCCGCCGCGCCAAGGGCCTGCTGGATATAGTCCACCAGATCGCCCTCGTGGTTGGACTGGAAAATCTCAACCTGCGCGCCCAGCGCCGCCGCGCTTTCACGGATATAGCGCTCCAGGCCGGCGTAGGTCTCCCGGCCGTAGATTTCCGGCTCGCGGATGCCGAGCATGTTCAGGTTCGGGCCGTTGATGACGCGGATTCTCATGACGCAAATACCTCCCAGGCCTGTTCGTATAGCTTGTCCCAGTCCTCACTGTGCTCGATCCGCGCGTCCGCCGCGGCCTCATAGAAGGGCCGGCGCGTGCGCTCCAAAGCCTCCAAGTCCACCGAAAGCGGCCGCCCCGCCGTGGCGAGGAAGCGCGTATCCCGTTGTATCCACAGCAGCCTGCCGTTCTGCCGCAGGGCCTGCGCGTTTTCCTGGCGCAGCACCGTGCCCCCGCCCGCGGCGATCACCTGCCCGGTTTTCGCGCCGAACCGCGCCGCGATCCGCGATTCTATTTCGCGGAACGCCGCTTCGCCCTGGGTGAGGAGGATCTCCCGCCCGGGTTTTCCCGCGTATTCCTCGATTTCCAGGTCCAGGTCCGCCAAGGGCCTGCCGCTCTTTTGCGCCAGGAAGCGCCCCGTGGTGGTTTTCCCGCAGCCCGGCATACCGATGAGCACCCAGTTTTCCAGGTCACGGCGCAGGCCGGCAAGTACGTGAGAGACATCACATTCCCGACATGATTCCCCCGTGAACAGGGCAATCGCCGCCGCCGCCTGCGCGACGAGCATCGAAAGCCCGTCCGCTGTCTTGAGCCCCTGCTTTTGTGCCTTTTGCAATAAGAGTGTGCGCAAGGGATTATAAATCAAGTCTGCAACTGCCTCCAGATGGGGGAAGCGCGCCGGCTCCGCCGGGCAGCCCTCGGCATGGGGGAACATCCCCACGGGCGTGGCGTTGACGATCACCTGCGTGTCCGTATGCCGGTACATGCCGTCGAAGTCCCCGCGCCCGACGACCGTCACGCTTTTTGCGCCCAAGTCGTTCGCAATCATTTGTACCGTGCGCGATGCCCCGCCGCTGCCCAGAATGAGCACATGCCTCCCCCTAAGCTCAATCCCGGCCTCGTCCAGCATAAAGCGAAAGCCCGCCGGGTCGGTGTTGTCCCCGTAAAGCGTACCGTCGGCCCGGCGCACGATGGTGTTCACCGCCCCCACGCGCAGCGCGGCGCCGCTTAAGCCGCCGCAGTAGGGGACGACGGCCTGCTTGTAGGGGATGGTCACGTTGACCCCCCGGAAGTCGCGCCGGGCGAAGAAGGCGGGGAGCTCCGAGGGGGCCATGGGGCACAGTTGGTAGGCGGTCCCGCGCAATCTCCGGTGGATTTCCGGGGAATAGCTGTGCCCCAGGTGCTCGCCGATCAGGCCGAAGTCCATCAGATCAGCCCCTCCTGGTATGCCCGGCTCGCCCGGAAAATCGCTTCATAGATCGTTTGCAGCGCAGATAGGTACTGCGGTTCGATTCGAGCGCCCAGCCGCTCTAAAATAGCCCGTTCCCGCGCCGGGCGGAACACGGGCATGCCGGTTTCGCGCTTGATGGCCGCGACCCGCGCCGCCAAGTCCATGCGCCGCGCCAACAGGGCGGCCAGTTCATCGTCGACGGCATCAATTTCGGCGCGTAAATTGTCCAGGGTCATCTGTGTTCCTCCATCAAATCGAGTAGCACGCAGGCCGTCACGGCCTCCACCACAGGCACGGCGCGGGGCACGATGCAGGCGTCGTGCCGCCCGCCGACGGTGAGCTCGGTCTCCTCAAGGCTGCGCAAATCCACGCTCCTCTGCGGCAGCGCGATGGAGGGCGTGGGCTTGACCGCCACGCGCAGTACCAGCGGCATGCCCGTGGTGACGCCGCCCAGCACGCCGCCGTGGTGATTCGTTTTCGTGCGGACTTGGCCGTTTTCATTATAATACGCGTCGTTATTCTCGGAGCCCAACATCCCTGCCGCCGCAAACCCCGCGCCGAATTCCACGCCGCGCACCGCCGGGATGCCGAAGAGCGCCGCCGCCAGCCGGTTTTCCACGCCGCCGAACATGGGCGAGCCCAGCCCGGCGGGCAGGCCCTCGGCCGCGCATTCGATCACCCCGCCCACGGAGTCCCCGCGCCGCCTTGCCTCTTCGATATCGCCCATTTTTGTGATGGTTGCACGAACCGTGACGCCCCGGCGCTCCAGGATCTGTATGCACACGGCCCCGGCGAAGCACAGCGGCGCGGTCAGCCGCCCGGAGCTGTGCCCGCCGCCGCGGATGTCCTGGAAGCCGTGATATTTTTCGCCCAGCGCGTAGTCGGCGTGGCCGGGGCGGGGGACATGCCGCAGCGTTTCGTAGTCCCCCGGGCGGGCGTCGGTATTTTCAATCACGGCGCACAGCGGCGCGCCGCAGGTGACGCCCTCCGCCAGGCCGCTGAGCACGCGGGCCGCGTCGGCTTCGCGGCGGGGGGTATCGCCTGGGTTGCGGCCCGGGGCGCGCCGGGCCATGA
>WQTL01000381.1 GCA_009786275.1 Bacillota bacterium
AGGGCGCGAACGTGGAGGAGACCCGCTACCGCTGCGGCCGGGCCCTGGCGGCCCAGGAGGGCGAGGGCCTGCGGGCCGACTACGTGGCGGGCATCCCGGATTCGGGCACGGCGCACGCCATCGGCTACGCCAACCGCTCGGGGCTGCCCTTCGCGCGGCCGTTGATCAAATACACCCCCACCTGGCCGCGCAGCTTCACGCCCCAGGACCAGGGCCTGCGCGAGATGATCGCCCGGATGAAGCTGGTGCCCGTCCACCCCCTCATCGAGGGCAGGCGGTTGCTGCTGGTGGAGGACTCCATCGTGCGCGGCACGCAGTTCCGCGGGCTGACCGACTTCCTCTACGCCTGCGGCGCGAAGGAATTGCACGTGCGGCCGGGTTGCCCCCCCCTGCTCTACGGCTGCAAATATTTGCAGTTCACGCGCTCGAAATCCGAGGACGAGCTGATCACCCGGCAGGCCATCCAAAAGCTGGAGGGCGACCGGGGCTTGGCGCACATCGAGGAGTACGCGCGGTTCGGCTCGAAGCGCTACAGGGACATGGTGGAGGCCATCAGCGAAATGCTGAACATGACCAGCCTGGAGTTCCTCTCCCTGGACAGCCTGCCCGGCGCGATAGGCATCGACAGGTGCAGGCTGTGCACGTATTGCTGGAACGGGGCGGAATAGAGTAAATTACCGAAAAGGAGATAGAAACAATGCAAACGAAGAGAATCATCCCCTGCCTGGACGTGAAGGACGGCCGCGTCGTCAAAGGCGTGCAGTTCGTGGACCTGGTGGACGCGGGCGACCCCGTGGCCTGCGCGAAGGCCTATGAGGCCCAGGGCGCCGACGAGCTGGTCTTTCTGGACATCACCGCCACCACCGAGGGCCGCAAAACCGTGGTGGACGCGGTGAAAAAAGTCGTGGAAGCGATCCGCATCCCCCTCGGGGTGGGCGGCGGCATCGCGTCGGTCGAGGACTTCGAGGCGCTGTTCAACGCCGGGGCGAGCAAGGTGGCGGTCAACTCGGCGGCGGTGGCAAGGCCGGAATTGATCAAGGAGGCCGCGGAAAAGTTCGGCAGCGGGCGCGTGGTTCTCGCCGTGGACGTAAAACGCCACGAGGACGGGCGCTATACGGTGCTGACCCACGGCGGGCAGGTGGATACCGGTCTGGACGCGGTGGCGTGGGCCGTCGAGGGCGAACGGCTGGGCGCGGGGGAGATCCTTCCCACCAGCCTGACCGAGGACGGGCGCAAGCAGGGCTATGACCTGGATATCACCCGGCAGATCGCCGAGGCGGTGAGCGTGCCTGTGATCGCCTCGGGCGGCGCGGGCTCGCTGGAGCACATCTACGACGCGCTGACCGAGGGCAAGGCCGACGCCGCGCTGGCGGCCTCGCTGTTCCACTTCGGGGAACTGACCGTGCCGCAGGTGAAGGCATACTTGCGCGGGCGCGGGGTAGCCGTGAATCTGTAATAGTTATCCATTAAATACAAGGGGGCAGCGTCATGCCGAAAAGAACAGACATCCAAACGATCATGATCATCGGCTCGGGGCCCATCGTCATCGGGCAGGCCTGCGAGTTCGACTACTCGGGCACCCAGGCATGCAAGGCACTGCGGAACCTGGGGTACCGGATCATCCTGGTGAACTCCAACCCCGCCACCATCATGACGGACCCCGTGGTGGCCGACGTGACCTACATCGAGCCGCTGAACGTGGCCCGGCTGACGCAGATCATCGCCAAGGAGCGGCCCGACGCCCTGCTGCCCAACCTCGGCGGCCAGACCGGGCTGAACCTCAGCCTGGAGCTGGAAAAGGCCGGCGTGCTGAAGCAATACGGCGTGAAGGTCATCGGCGTGAACCTGGCGGCCATCGAGCGCGGGGAGGACCGCATCGAGTTCAAGAAAACCATGGACAAGCTCGGCATCGAAATGGCGCGCAGCGCGGAGGCGCTCACCGTGGAGCGGGCGGAGGAAATCGCCGATGAATTGGGCTACCCCTGTGTAATCCGGCCCGCCTACACCATGGGCGGCACCGGCGGCGGCATCGTATACAATAAAGAAGAGCTGCGCACGGTCGTCGCGCGCGGCATCCAGGCCTCGATGATCGGGCAGGTGCTCATCGAGGAGAGCGTGCTGGGCTGGGAGGAGCTGGAGGTCGAGGTCGTGCGGGACGCGAAGGACCAGATGATTGCCATCTGCATGATAGAGAACATCGACCCCATGGGCGTGCACACCGGCGACTCGTTCTGCTCCGCGCCCATGCTGACCATCAGCGAGGAATTGCAGGCGCGGCTGCGTGAGATCTCCTTCCGCATCGTCTCGGAGGTCGGCGTCATCGGCGGCACCAACGTGCAGATGGCCCACGACCCCGCGACAGGCCGGGTCATCATCATAGAGATCAACCCGCGCACATCGCGCTCCTCGGCCCTGGCGTCGAAGGCCACGGGCTTCCCCATCGCCTATGTGTCGGCCTTGCTGGCCGCAGGGCTCACCCTGGACGAAATCCCCTACTGGCGCGGCGGCACCATGGACAAATACGAGCCCTACGGGGACTATATCGTGCTGAAGTTCGCGCGCTGGGCCTTCGAGAAATTCCCCGGCATCGAGGATAAGCTGGGCACCCAGATGCGCGCGGTGGGCGAGGTCATGAGCATCGGCCGCACCTTCAAGGAGGCCTTCCAGAAGGCCGTGCGCTCTTTGGAGATCGGCCGCAGCGGCCTGGGCTTCGCGAAGAACTTTTGCGAGCTCAACGCCAACCAGCTGCTCACGAAGATCGCCGTACCCAACAGCGAGCGCTATTTCGCGATTTACGAGGCCCTGCGCAAGGGCGTGAGCGTGGACAGGATACACGACGCCACGAAGATCAAGCACTACTTCCTGGAGCAGATGCAGGAGCTCGTGGACCTGGAAAACGAGATTCTGGCCTATAAGAAGCGGGTGCTCCCGGATGAGCTGCTTGTGCGCGCGAAAAAGGACGGCTTTGCCGACAAGTACCTCTCGAAGCTGCTGGAGGTTCCCGAGGCGTATATCCGCCTGCACCGGAGGATGCTGGGAATCGCGCAGGAGTGGGACGTGGTGCCGGTGAGCGGCGCGGACGCGGAATATTTCTACTCCACCTACAACGGCCCGGGCAAGCTGGGGCCGGAGCTGGCGGCCTCCCGGGAGGCGCGCGGCGTAGCTAAGACACACGAAACCCGCCCGAAGGTCATCATCCTGGGCGGGGGGCCGAACCGGATCGGGCAGGGCATCGAGTTCGACTACTGCTGCGTGCATACGGCCTTCGCGCTGCGGGAGCTGGGCTTCGAGACCATCATGGTCAACTGCAACCCCGAGACGGTGTCCACGGACTACGACACCTCCGACAGGCTCTACTTCGAGCCGCTGACCGTGGAGGACGTGCTGTCCATCTGCGAGCACGAGAAGCCCCTGGGGATCATCGTGCAGTTCGGCGGGCAGACACCGCTGAACATCGCCATGGAGCTGAAGGAAGCGGGCGTGCCGGTGCTGGGCACCACCCCCGAGGTCATCGCCCTGGCGGAGGACAGGGATCTGTTCCGCAAAATGATGGACCAGATGGATATCCCCATGCCGGAATCCGGGATGGCGCGCAACTACGAGCAGGCGGTGGGCGTGGCGAGGGGCATCGGCTACCCGGTGATGGTGCGGCCCTCCTACGTGCTGGGCGGGCGCGCGATGGAGATCGTCTACGACGACGAGCAGCTGCAAAAATACATCCTGGTGAACGCGCAGTACATCAGCGACGAGGCCCCCATCCTCATCGACCGCTTTTTGGACAACGCCATCGAGTGCGAGGCGGACGCCCTGGCCGACGGCGGCCACGCCTACGTGCCCACGGTGATGGAGCATATCGAATACGCGGGCATCCACTCGGGCGATTCCGCCTGCGTGATCCCCACGGTGAACATCACCCCGGAACAGACGCAGACCATACGGGACTACACCCGCCGCATCGCCGGGGAGCTGGGCGTGGTGGGGCTGATGAACATCCAGTACGCCATCCACCACGGCAAGGTGTATGTCCTGGAGGCGAACCCCCGCGCCTCGCGCACGGTGCCCCTTGTGTCGAAGGTCTGCAACCTGAACATGGCGAACCTGGCCGCGAAGCTCATCATGGGCGAAAAGATCGACCTGATGGCCATGCAGCCCGCGCGGGTGCCCTACTACGGCGTGAAGGAGGCCATCCTGCCCTTCAACATGTTCCCCGAGGTGGACCCCCTGCTGGGGCCGGAGATGCGCTCCACGGGCGAGGTGCTGGGGCTTTCGGATTCCTTCGGGCTGGCGTTCTACAAAGCCATGGAGGGCGGGAAGTCCATCCTGCCGCTTTCGGGCTCGGTGCTGATCTCCGTGGCCAGGAAGGACAGGGCGGAGCTGGCGGAGGTCGCGCGGCGCTTCGAGCGCCTGGGCTTCAAAATCTTCGCCACCAAGGGCACGCACCTGTTCCTGGAGGAGCAGGGCGTCGCCGCCGAGCGCATCCGCAAGCTCTACGAGGGGCGGCCCAACATCGAGGACGCCATCAAGAACCACCAGCTGGCCCTCATCGTCAACACGCCCAGCGGCAGCAAACGCAGCAACGAGGACGACTCCTACATCCGCAAGTCGGCCATACGATATAATATCCCGTACCTCACCACCCTGACGGCGGCCCTGGCGGCATCCAAGGGCATTGAGGAGAAGGTGCACAGCCCGATGGAAACGGTGTATTCGCTGCAGGAATACCATGGGAGGACATGACATGCTTTTGCCCTTCACGAAAATGCACGGCTGCGGCAACGACTATATCTACGTCAACTGCTTCGAGCGTACAATTGACGCGCCGGAGGCGTTGTCCGTGAAATTGTCCGACAGGCACATGGGCGTGGGCGGCGACGGCCTGGTGCTGATTTTGCCCTCGGACATCGCCGACGCGCGCATGCAGATGTTCAACGCGGACGGCAGCGAGGCGGGCATGTGCGGCAACGCCATACGCTGCGTGGCGAAGTATGTCTACGACTACGGCCTGGCGAAAAAAGAGCGCCTGCGCATCGATACACGCAGCGGCGTGAAAGAGATTGATCTGTTCCTCGAAGGCAGCGTTGTGACCAGCGCGAAGGTGGATATGGGGCCTGCCGAACTGCGACCGGAGAGGATTCCCGTGAACCTGTCCGGCGAAAGCGTAATCGCGCGCGAAATCGAGGTCGGCGGCAAGGCATATGAGATCACCTGCGTCTCCATGGGGAACCCGCATGCCGTGGTGTTCCGCGACAACGTGGATGACTTGTATTTGCGCGAGTTGGGGCCGCTGTTCGAGCGTCACACGCTGTTCCCCGACAGGGTGAACACGGAGTTCATCGAGGTGATCGGGGAAAATCACCTGAAAATGCGCGTGTGGGAGCGCGGCAGCGGCGAGACCATGGCCTGCGGCACGGGGACCTGCGCCGCGGCTGTGGCGGCTGTGCTGAACGGCTATTGCGAAAGGCAAGCGGATATCACGGT
Organism: Bacillota bacterium; assembly: GCA_009786275.1. GTDB lineage: Bacteria > Bacillota > Clostridia > Oscillospirales > Acutalibacteraceae > WRMQ01. The sequence continues at coordinate 5,479 of WQTL01000381.1, forward strand.
CCATCTGCGCGGCGGCGACCTGGTGATACGCTATACGGACGAGAGCGTGTTCATGACGGGCAACTGCGTAAAGGTGTTTGAAGGAACGGTGGAGGCATGAATATCGGGTTTGACAACGCGACCTACATGCAGAAACAGACCGAACAGATCCTCCAACGGGCGGAGCGGTTCAGCCACAAGCTGTATCTGGAGTTCGGCGGGAAGCTGTTCGACGACTACCACGCGGCGCGGGTGCTGCCGGGCTTCCACGTCAACGGGAAGGTCCTGCTGCTGGAGGCGCTGAAGGAAAAGACCGAGATCATCATCTGTATCAACGCGGCGGACATCGAAAAGAGCAAGATACGCGCGGACCTGGGCATCCCCTACGACATGGACGCCCTGCGCCTGATCGACAGCCTCCGGGGGATGGGGCTGTACATCAGCAGCGTGGTCATTTCGCTGTATAAGGACCAGCCCAGCGCCGACATGTTCAAGAACAAGCTGGAGCGCAGGGGCGAAAAGGTGTATATCCACCGGCCCATCAAGGGCTACCCCATGGACGTGGATCTGGTGGTCAGCGACAAGGGCTACGGCTCCAACCCGTATATCGAAACCACGAGGCCCCTGGTGGTGGTGACGGCGCCGGGCCCCGGCAGCGGGAAGATGGCCACCTGCCTTTCCCAGCTGTACCACGAGCACAAGAAGGGCAACAAGGCGGGCTACGCCAAGTTCGAGACCTTCCCCGTGTGGAACCTGCCCCTGAACCACCCGGTGAACCTGGCCTACGAGGCGGCCACAGCGGACCTGAACGACGTGAACTCCATCGACCCGTTCCACCTGGAGGCCTATGGCAAGACGGCCGTGAACTACAACCGGGACATCGAGGTGTTCCCCATCGTGAAGAGCATCCTGGCGAGGATTATGGGGGCCGACGGGCTGTACCAGTCCCCGACGGACATGGGCGTGAACATCATCGGCCAGTGCATCACCGACGACGAACTGGTGCGGGAGGCCGCCCGGCAGGAGATCGTGCGGCGGTATTTCAGGACCTGGTGCGACTACAAAGAGGGCGGCGTGGGCATCAGCGCGGTGGAAAAGCTGGAGATCATCAT
>WQTL01000382.1 GCA_009786275.1 Bacillota bacterium
ATGAGCGCGTAGAGGGCAAGGCCGAAGGTGATCAGGCCGAAGAAGCCGATCCAGTAGCCGAGGATCATCAGCGGCACGGCCAGCATGGAGCCGACGTTGCACACGGGCAGGATGGCGTTGCGCAGCTTGATGGGCACGTAGCTCTGCGCGTGCTGGGCGGCGTGCCCGGCCTCGTGCGCGGCGATGCCCACGGCGGCTACGCTCGCCGTGCTGTAAACCCCCTCGGACAGGCGTATCGTGTTCGTGCGCGGGTCGTAGTTGTCGCTTAAGCGGCCGCGGGTCATCTCGATGCGCACGTTTTGCACGCCGTAGTGGGCCAGCACCATCTGCGCGGCCATGGCCCCGGTGAGCCCACGGGCGTTGCCCACCCGCGACTGCCGCTTGTACGCGCTCTTGACCATGATCTGCATCACCAGGGAGAAGATCATCGCAGGGATGACGAAGAGCAGGAAATATTGGTCGATGCCCATGTAAAAAGGCATGGTGTTACCTCCTTAAGCAAAAGCTTTCTCTTTAAGGTCCAGGGACGTCCGGAGGCCGTCCCCTACAAAGCGCGTTAACCTGCGCCTCGCCGAATACAGGCATCGCAGCTACCTCCGCAGGCCATTCAGGAAATCTTCGGCCTCCATGGCCCGTTTGCCCTCGGCCTGCACCACGAGCAGCTCGAGGTATTGCCCGTCGCCGCACAATAGCCGCAGGGGCGAGCCGCCCTCGTTTGCTACACGGGTTTTGTGCACCTTCAGGGGCCTGCCCTCGAAGAGCATCGCCGCGCCGGGCCAGGGATTGAGCCCGCGCACTTGATTGTGCAGCACATGGGCCGGTTTGGCGAAATCCAGGGGGGAGAGTTCTTTCGACAGCATGGGCGCGTAGGTTGCCAGGGCGTCGTCCTGCTTGCATGGTACTAATTTGCCCTGTTCGAGCGATTTTAAAGTGTCAGATAAAACCTGCGCGCCGAGTTCGCTGAGGATGTCGTGCAGCCCGCCGGCGGTCATGTCGCCCGGGACGGGGGTTTTCGCTTGGAGCAGGATGTCGCCGGTGTCGATGCCCGCGTCCATCTGTTGGGTGGTGATGCCGGTCTCCGTTTCGCCGTTCAGGACGGCCCACTGGATGGGCGCGGCGCCCCTGTACTTGGGCAGCAGCGACGCGTGCACGTTGACGCAGCCGTACTTCGGGATGTCCAGGATTTCCTGCGGCAGGATTTTGCCGTAGGCCACCACGACGATCAAGTCCGGGGCGAGGGCGCGCAGCAAGGCGGGCATTTCCGTATTGTCGCGCAGCTTTTCCGGCTGCAAAACGGGCAGTCCATGGGCCAGGGCTGCCTGCTTCACCGGCGGCGGGGCAAGTTGCATTTTGCGGCCCTGGGGCTTGTCCGGCTGGCAGAGGACCGCCTGTATTTCGTGGCCATCAGCCAGCAGGCGCTCCAGGCAGGGCACGGCGAAGGCCGGGGTGCCCATAAAGACGAGATTCATATGTCCTCCGCTTTCTTTGAATAAATCAATCTTTTCGACGCTCACGCAGGCTCCGCCCTCGAACTCCATGCGCACCACCCAAGGCAGGAGCGTCATCATCGACAGGAAGTCCGCGAAGCCATATGACTTGTCGCAATGGCTGACGATCGTGGACAGCGCCGTGCCGTGTGTACCGATCACGATATTCTTATCTTTGTATTTTATCAAGGCCTCGCCCAGCGCGGCGACGTTTCTCGCCTGCACCTCGGCAAGGCTCTCCCCGTCGGTCAGCTGGTAAGAGGCGTTGGACCACTGGCGTTCCAGGTACGCGAGAACCCCGTTCGCGCCCTTGCCGTGCCTGTTGCAGTCACCGCTGCTTTTCTGCTCGCGGAAATCCTCCACAAGCTCCACGGGAAGGCCGCGCAGCGCGGCGAATTCGGCAATCGTGTCAATGGCGCGCTTAAATGGGCTGGACAGAATGGCGTCGATGCCCTTGTCCCGCAAAAACGCCGTCACCAAGGCGCGGTCGCGCATCCCCTTCGCGGTGAGGGGCCGCACACGTCCGTCGCGCACGGCGTTATCCGCCTGCGCGTGCCTGACGAAGTAGACAGTGGTCATGTCACAGCTCCTTGATCCAGCGTTCCTTGAACACGATGCCGTTGAGGTGGTCGCATTCGTGGCAGAAGGCGCGGGCCTTCAGGCCGTCGGCCTTGTAGAAGCACCACTTGCCCGCGCGGTTCTGGGCCTTGAGCTTCACCACCGCGGGGCGCAGGGTGACGCCGTATTCCTCCGGGAAGGACAGGCAGCCCTCCTGCTCGCGCTGGGTGCCCTCTTGCCCGATGATCTCGGGGTTGACCAGCTCCAGCACGCCGTCGCCCGTGTCGATCACCACGGCGCGGCGCAGCACGCCCACCTGCACCGCCGCCAGGCCGCAGCCGTTGGCCGCGTGCATGGTCTGGGCCATGTCGTCCAGCAACTGCCACAGCCGCTGGTCGAATTTCTCCACCGGGCGGCTGTTCTTTTGCAGGGTAACGTCGTCCCCCTTGAGAATCTTACGGATCGCCATAGACGTCCTCCTACAGAATGTTCTCCGGATTCATGTCGGCGTAAGCGCTTACGCCCGCAAATCTTGTATCTTTGCCGAAAGCGATGAGCATCGCCGCGATCAATGCGCGCGTTTTCGCCGTGTTGGCGCATTTGAGCAGCAGCCGCCAGCGGAATTTCCCGTTGACGCGGCCGACACGGGCGGGCATGGGGCCCAGGGCGATGATTTTCTCGCCCCTGTACTCCCCTGCCGTGTATTCCCGCAGCAGCTCCAGCAGAACCTTCGCGCCGGATTTCACCAGCTGTTCGTTTTCGCCCGTGACGCCCAGCAGGCAGAGGCCGCAGTAGGGCGGGTAGGTCATCAGCTTGCGCATCTTGATTTCGCTTGCGAAAAATGCCGCGTAGTCCTGTTTGGCGGCCAGCTGGATAATCTCGTTGTTGGGGTTGATGGTCTGCACCAGGGCCAGGCCGGGGTGCTCCCCCCTGCCCGCGCGGCCCGCCACCTGCGTCAGCAGGCTGAAGCTGCGCTCCAGGCTGCGGTAATCGTCGAGGTACAACTGCTGGTCGATGGAAACCACGCCCACCAGGGTGACGTTTTCGAAGTCCAGGCCTTTGGCCACCATCTGCGTGCCGACAAGGATATCATATTCCCGGGCGGCGAAGCGGGTGAGGAACTCCTCACGGGCATACTTGGGCGCGGCGGAATCCGCGTCCATGCGGGCGACGCGGGCCTCCGGCAGCAGGCGGGCCAGCTCGTCCTCCAGCTTTTGCGTGCCCGCGCCGCCGAAGCGTATGGCGGGCTTGCCGCATGCCGGGCAGGTATCCAGTACGCGCGTGCTGTAGCCGCAGTAGTGGCAGAGCAGGCGCTCGCTGGCCAGGTGATACGCCAGGGAGATGCTGCACTGGGGGCACTGGATCACGTGCCGGCAGCTCTGGCAGGCCAAAAAGGTGTGGTAGCCGCGCCGGTTCATCAGGAGGATGGCCTGATGGCCCGCTTGCAGGGTTTGCCGCAGGGCGTCTTGCAGCTCCCGGCCCAGCAGGGATTGATCGCCCCAGTTATCCACCGCGCGCACGACCGGCAGGGTGGCCGTGCCGTAGCGCCGGGGAAGGGTCTCGAGCTGCCAGCGACCCTGCAGGGCGTTGGCGTAGCTCTCCATGCTTGGCGTAGCCGAACACAAAAGCAACAGGGCGTTGTGCTTATATGCGCGCATGCGCGCGACGTCGCGGGCGTGGTAGCGCGGGGACTGCTCGGATTTGTAGCTGTGCTCGTGTTCCTCGTCGATGACGATCAGGCCGATATTTTGCAAGGGCGCGAATACGGCGCTCCTTGTGCCCAGCACGATTGACGCCCGGCCGTCGCGGGCGCGCTTCCAGCTCTCCGTGCGCTCGCCCACGGAAAGGGCGCTGTGGAACAGGGCGACGTCCCCGCCGTAGCGCCGCGTGAAAATCGCGAGCATCTGCGGGGTGAGGCCGATCTCCGGCACCAGGACAATCACCGTGCGGCCCTTCGCGAGGGTCTCGTCGATGAGTTTGAGATAGACGCTGGTTTTGCCGGAGCCCGTGACGCCGAAGAGCAGCGCGCAGGGCTTGGAGGGGTTGCGCAGGTGCTCGAAGGCGGTTTGCTGGGAGGGGGTCAATTCGATGGGGGCTGGTAAAATATTTTGTGCGGGCGGCAAGAATGCCGCCCCTACATCTGATGCGGCAATCGCGCCTTTTTTCACCAGGGCCTGTATCACGGCGGGCGTAATGCCCAGGTAGCCGCACAGCTCCTTCGCGCTGGCCGCGCCGTTTTGGCGCAGGAAGCCGAGGACCTCCGCCTGCTTCGCGCTTAAGCCCTCGGGGAGTTCGTCGTCCGCGGCGGCATAGACGCGCTCGGTCATATCGCCGGCGTTTTGCAGGGCGTCGGTGTGGCGCAGGAGGTAGCCGCGCTCGGCGAGGCTTTCCGGCAGGGCGGAATCCGGCGGGAGGCCGCACTTTTTCAGCAGGGCGTCGCGGCGCATAAAGGCGCCCCGGGACCGCGTTTTGCGCAGGCGCTCCAGCAGGGCGCGCTCCTCCTCGGCGAGCAGCGCCTCCGGGGGGGCGCAGGTTGGCTCCAGGGCGCTGTAGAGCACGTGCATGGCGTGGCGCAGCCCCACGGGCACCATGGCCTTATAGGCCTCGAAGAGCGTGCAGAAGCAGCGCTCCTTCAGCCGGGGGATGAGCTCGGCCAGGTCGGCGGGCAGAAGGGGCTCGTCGTCCAAAAGGCGCAGGACGGGCTTGATTTGAAGGGCGTCCTGGGGGGGGTCGCTCAACGCGAGCACGACGCCCAAGCGGGTTTCGCGACCGTTCCCAAATGGAACAACCACCCGGCAGCCGGGCGTAACGCGCCCCGCAAACGCAGGCGGAATGCTATAGCGGAAGGGCCTGTCGTAGCAGAACGCGGCGCGCTCCACCGCGACGGCGCAGCAGGCGGGCTCAGATATCACGGATCTCTTCCGGCTCCAGCACGGCGTAGCGCTTATCCAGGAAGTCGTTGAGCGACAGGGTCACGGGCTTGCCCAGCAGCGTGCGGTGGTCGCCCTCGGCGTCGTCCACCAGGTCGCGCGCGTGCTTGGCCACGGCGGTAACCAGGGAATAGCGGCTGGTATGCTTGCCCAGCACGGGGCGCACATCCACGTTCAGCATGATTGTACCTCTTCTATCATATTGTCTTTATTTCCTAAGCGGGCCGCGATGGTCTCCGGCTGCAGATAGCTGAGCACCACGTGGCCGCTGTCCATGAGCAGCACGGCCCGGGACTTGCGCCCGTGGCTGGCGTCGATGAGCATGCCGCCCGCCTTGGCCTCCTGGCTCATGCGCTTAACAGGCTGGGAATCCGGGCTGAACACGCCCAGGATGCGCTGGGCGTTGAGCATGTTGCCGAAGCCGACGTTGCAAAGCTGCATGGGAGCCTCCAATGCTTAATTCTTAATGCTTAATGCTTAATTCTTAATTGTCTTATCGCGCAGCCGCTTTGCTTCCATTCATTCAGCATTAAGCATTCAACATTAAGCATTATTCTATATTCTGCACCTGTTCGCGGATTTTTTCCACGTTCGATTTGATTTCCACCACGCGGCGCGCGATTTCAATGTCGCTGGCCTTCGAGCCGATGGTGTTGGCCTCGCGGTTGATCTCCTGCACCAGGAAGTCCATCTTGCGGCCCACGGCCTCCGGCAGTGTGAAGAAGTCCGCCAGCTGCTGCAAATGCGAGCGCAGGCGCACGGTCTCCTCCGCCACGGCGATTTTGTCGGCGAAGAGGGCGGCCTCGGTGAGCAGGCGCTGCTGGTCTATACTTGCGCTTTCAAGCAAATCGCGCATGCGTACCAGGAGCTTCTCGTTGTACTCGGCCACGGTCTGGGGCGAGCGCTCCTCGACGAAGGCCACGTGCCGCAGGATGTCGGCGGAGCGGGAGAGGATGTCCTCCTGGAGGCGCTGGCCTTCGGCCTCGCGCATGGCGACGAATTTGTCGGCGGCCTCGCCCGCGGCCAAGGATACCACGGCCCAGACGGCCTCCTCGTCCACGGCCTTCTTCTGCACCTGGAACAGGTCCGGCACGCGCAGCAGGGAGGACGCGCAGGCGTCGTTCTTCACGCCGTAATCGGCCTCCATGGCGGCGAAGGCCTCCAGGTAGCCGCGCAGCACCGGGACGTTCAGGCGCACCTCGAGGTCGCTGTCACCCAGGAACTCCAGCGAGACGTAGCATTCCACCTTGCCGCGGGAGATGCGCTCCTGGAAAAAGCGTTTGAGCCGCTCCTCCAGGAAGCCGCAGCTGCGCGGCGCGCGGGCCGAGAACTCGAAGTAGCGGTGGTTGACGCTCTTGACCTCGCACGCGGCGCGGAGCTGCTCCGTGAAAACTTCCGCGCGCCCAAAACCCGTCATACTGCGCACCATGGGCAAAAATCCCTCCATTTTGCAAGAATGATTTATTTTAGCATAAATGGGCGGGGATGTCAATCAAAAATCCCCGCCGGTACACGCCAAACGCATGAACCAGTTCCATCGCCACAAATGAGTTCGCTAGTTTTTTGTGCTTCACAGCAGCAGGACGCGTTCGAGATGCTTTTC
>WQTL01000383.1 GCA_009786275.1 Bacillota bacterium
ATAGGTGCAGGGCCAAGCCCTGACCATTTTCGCCCACCATATACAAAATCAGCGTATCAGCTTGAGGGGAGGAGGGTTCAACTTTCAGCCAGTCACCCTCGTCTGCCGGTTCCCATGCGCCGCGCTTCAGGCACTCTTCAAATCCCGCCACCTCGGCGGGGGCATCCACCACCTTGACGATGTCAAAGCCGTCATAGGAGGACCGCCCGTCCTTCGGGAAACGCGCCCGCATCACGGTGACAGACTTCAAATGATAGTCGATCAGCAGCGGCTCCGGCTCGTCGGGCTGGTTGGGGTAGGTCGGGTACTCTTCCCCTTTGTCCAGCACATTCATAATGCACTCCTGCACAATTTTGTCCTGAGCGAGGTCGATCACTGCGAACTTGTAGTAGCCCAAATACCCGCTGGCATCGGCGGAAACCGGCATAAGCGCGCCAACGCGGTTGTTGTCCAGAGGAATGATCTCGGTGATGGTGCTCGCATAAGGCCGCAGTGCCTTGATCTCCACATCGTTGAGGAACCAGCCATAGCCGTGCTCCAGCAAGCGCGATTCAACCTGATAGGGATTGCTGTCAAAGCTGTGCGGGAAATGCTCCTGCTCGGTGGACTTGACGGTTTCGTTCTTCAAGTCAATGAGCACCTTGCCGGTATGCCCTGGGCCATCGAACTCCTGCGCTTGGGCCACGCAGTACCGGCCATCGGGCGAATACGTGGAGGCATACCACCAATACTGCGGCGCGTCGCCTAGGTCGATGATCTTATCAATCCTATTTGTTTTGATGTCATAACGCACGATATAACGCCAAAAGTGCGCGAAGATATAATCACCCTGGGTGTCGAGCCACCAGCCGTCGGAGCCCCAAATCAAGTGCTTGAGCGCTTCGCGGCCTTGCTCTACTGAGAGGAATGTGGGGGTCAGAGGGGGCAACGCAGGCTGCGGTTCCTTATACATCGTGAATCCCAGTACAGACCCACCCTCAGTAAAAACGCTTAACATATCCGGCGTAATCGTGAGGGGTGGCATGTCATCCGTGATGGGAATGTAGGTATCTCCCTCTCCCGCTTCCTCGTCAGGGAGCATCGAATAGACAAACCATTTGGCGTGCGGCAGGCCGTCTTCGAAATCGGTGCCGTCGTACATGTCGGCGCTCTCCACAATCAGCTGCGCACCGGGATATAGCGTATAGACAGGATATTCGCGTGGCTCTGTCCCATCGTCCGTAGTGGTTTTAATATCAACGCCAGCCACGTTGGTAATCTCAAGAACCAGCTTATTGTGCTGGAAGCGCTTTGTTTCGCCCTGCTGCAGATAACCAACCACATAGAATAAGTGCAGTAAATCAGTGCCTATGCCTTCATGGCTATCGTTCTGTTCGTTACGAACCATTGGCTGAACATCAAGCCTGATCTGCCAGGCTCCCTCCTCAGCCAACCCGTATCTGTCATATAAAATACAGGGCTGATCATCGTTGGGTATGCCGCCGTCCGACATGTTTATGTCAAACAAATCCCACTGCCCTTGCACGGCCTGCGGGAGATATTTTAGCGCATCGAGATACTCTCTCAATGTGTGTTGCGCCGCAGAAGACTCAATCTTATACGTGTCCGTAACAAAATACTGGAATTCGCTCGGCATGATGCGCAGCTGGCAGCCATAATATCTTTTATTTTTCTGGAAAACCAGAGATACGGTTCCATCCCCATACCAATCGAAATCGCCGGTTGCTCGTGCGCCGAAGTTGTCAAATGGCACAAGAATATCATCCTCCGCAGCGCCGGTGATTTCAGCGACGCGCCGGACGATCTCATCACTCTGCAAATCAGACAGGTTAGTGCTTTGCATGGGGAAGTAGCGGTCTTTCTTATTTATCCCCTGCGTCAAAAACAGCACCGCGATCCCCGCGATTACCAGCACAGCGACGACGGCAATCACCCACTTGCGCCGCTTGAAAAACTCACCTAATTGAATCATCCCAATTCTCCTCTCAATATTTTTCTTGCCGTCGGTCATGCAGAGCATCGTATGCCCGCGCCTCTGCCCCGGCAGAGGCGCAGCGCAACCCATCAACACCTCCACCAGCGACAGGCTGTACTCCTTGCGGGCCTCCTGCCCCATGCCCTTGAGCACGGCGGCGTCGTTGGCCAGCTCCATGTCCTCGCGTACAAACTTCAGCAGCAGCCACACCGGGGGGTTGAACCAATACACCGCCCGGATAGCCAGCAACAGCGCATTCACCAGGCCGTCGCCGCGCTTCAGATGCGACAGCTCATGCAGGATCACATACTCCAGGCGCGCGTCGCTCATGTTTTCCGCATAGGCAGGCAGGAGAATCACGGGACGAAATACGCCCAAAAGCGCGGGTGTGCCCACATGGCTTTGCAGCACAACGCGCACACGGCGTTTCATGCCCAGACTTTCCTGACAGTGTGACAGCAGGGCTTCATAGCGCGCCATGTCGCAAACGAGCGCCGTGCGCTTGACCTTTCGCCGCAGTCGTATCGCCCCAATGCCCATGAACAGCGCCGCAGCCGCCGTGCCGCACAGCCAGAGCAGGGGCAGCAGTGCGTCGAAGGCCAGGGCTTTCACCCGCAGCGTGGTCGCTTCTCGCCTTGCCGCTTCGACCTCTGGCGTCACTTGGGGCAGTTGCGGAGCCTGTGCCAGCATCGTGTCGTATTCCGACTGCGCCCGGTTGTAGTCTTCCCGGAAGGAAATCTCCTGCACGGCCTCGGCGGGGCTGAGCACCGCAGCGCGGCTCTGGGGCCGCCAGGGCACCACCAGCGCGGCCAGCACCAGCAGCCACATGGCGTATTTCCAGAAGGGGGAGAAGCGCTTGTCAGCCAGGCGGCGCAGCAGCAGCACGATGGTGCCCGCCGCCAGCCCGGTCAGCGACATGTAAACCAGCTTGTAAAACACTGGGCCGAGGCCAGTGAGCATTTGCAGCAGCGTCATTTTTGCCCCTCCTCCGCGATTTGATCCAGCAGGCTTTGCAAGTCTTCGGGTGAGATATTTTCTTCACGAACAAAATTGAGCAGCATTTTTTCAGCCGAGCCGTCGAAGACCTTTTGCAAAAAATGCCTGCGCTGCCCGGCGATGTACTCCGCCTCGCTCACGGCGGCGAAGTAGCGATAGCTGCGCTGGGTGATCTCCTCCGCCCGCACCGCGCCTCGGCTCACCAGGCGGCCCAGCAGGGTTTTTAATGTGCTTTTATTGCCTTTCAGCTGCGCCAGGATTTCCGGCAGGGCAAGGCCGTCCTGCCTCCACAGGACCTTCATGATGGGCAGCTCGGAATCGTTGATGATGGTTTTCTTTTGCATATGAAAAACTCCTATCAAGTTTACTTGCGTAATCCTGATAAGAGTTTACCATAGTAATCCTGGTTTGTCAAGAGGAAATTTTATACGCCGCCGGAATGTCGAACACGCTGTCCGGCGCCTGCGCTTCAAAGACCAGGTATTCCACATCGAAGGCCGCGAAGTCATCGCCTGCGTGGCGAATTCTCTTCAGCTTGCCGTCCTTGACGAAATACAGCGCCCGGAAGCCGTCTTGATGCCGGTACTCGTCATAGTCCAGTTCTTCGCCATTGAAAACTGCCTTGCCGCTGCCCACAAAGCTCAATTCAGCGAGGTTGGGCGGAATGGGGTAGCCGCCGATTTCGTCAATGGGCGCTTTGATTGCGGTTTTGCGGCTGTCGCTCACCTGATAGAAATAGCCGTCTTTGAGCACAATGCGGTCAATGTCCGGATCGTCCGGGCACAGGATAGTGAGCATTCCGTCCTTGGCGTAGACCTCTGTCGTTGCAAAGCCGCCCCCCGCCATAGGTTCCACATACTTCACGTGATACGTGCCACCCTCGGTGTACACCGCGAAGATGTCACGGGTCAGCGCGCCCAACGCACCGGCGGGAGCCTGGCTATTTACGCTGGCTTCGGTGGGCGTATCGGCCCTCATCGTCCGCCCTGGCGTGTGTCTGGTTTCGCCGCCGAGCGCAGCGCCTTCGTTGCCGGAAGCGCCGCCTGCGGGCCTTGGCGTGTTGTCGTCCGTCTCCTGCGGCACGAGATACGCCGCAGGCACGGCAGGCACGTAAAAGTCATAGTAGTTGCGCAGGCCCAATTCGGCAAGCTCAGGGGCGATATAGTTCCAGTCCTGCATATCCGGGGGAAAGCTGACGGTTAAGCGGTAAACCGGCAGCCAAGTCTTCAGCCAGGGGGAAGAGCTGTAAACCAGTTCGACATCTTCAATCGTCGCGCGGGCAAGCTCCTCTTTCGTGGCGCTCACATAGCCCTCGCAGTTACCGGTCAGCAGTTCTCGTTTGGCGCTCTTCACGTCCAAGACGGGATAGTTGCCCAGCAGGTCGTCCTTGCCCAGCTGCCGCATCGAGAAACTCAGATAGAATTCACCGTCCTGGTGGATGATGTCCTCGCCCGTTTCGCCTAGGCTGTTTTCCCATCGCTCGACAGAGTCCTTGTCCTCCAGCACGGAAACGCCCAGCCGGTTGAGCGCATAATCCTCCGCCTTCTTTTCGAGGGGATCGCCGGGGTTGTTGACATAAAAGAAGGTCTCGAATCTCTTCTCTCCATAAATGTCATATCCGGTCATGGCCGTGGAGGCCCTGTTGAAGCGCAGGCCGGTCATTGCCTCAATGGCTTCGCTGTAGGGCTCGAACACCCGGTGGCAAATGGCCTCGTAGCCGGCGGCGGTGCCGTCGCCCCTGGACTGCTCGGCGGACAGGGGGGCATTGATCGAAACCCTAACGCCATAATGACTGGTGATGTTCAGCTTTTCATCGCCGCATTGAAAATGCCATTCATTCTGGCGGTTCGCCTCCAGCATCTCCTGCATGTCCTGCCACTTTTGGGGCTGTTCTTCCCTGATCCTCGCCTCTATCTCCGCCCAGGAAGGGTCCGGCACATAGGTGTAGGTTTTGCCCACGGCCTTGCCGAATTTCTCCGCAATTTCCATGGCCCCGGCGGTATCCAGGCTCAGCGCCGTGCCGAAATCGGGATTGCGATACACTGGCATGGTCCCAAGCTCGCCCTCGCGGCCATAGGCGGGGGAAGCCCGGTGCAGCTCGGCGGCGTTTTTGCTCCAAACGCCCCCCATGCCGCCCAAACCGCCTGCATCGCCGAATACACCCTCATACTGGAGCGGCGGCAAATCCGGGTTTACGCGCGGCAGGCCGTTCAATACAACAGCGGCAATCAAAACAACAGCGGCAACAGCACCTGCAATCGGCAGTAGCTTCCAGGGGGCAAAGCGGCGCGGTGCGGGCTTTGCCTGTTCGTCCGGCAGACGCAGCAGCCGGGCCTTGAGATAGTCGTCGGCGGGGGGCAAGGCCGCAAATGCCGCCGCGATTTTTTGGTCAAACAAAATATCGTTCATCAAAAATCAATCCTTTCTAAAGAAGCTCACGCAGCTTTTGCCGCGCGCGTGAGAGCCGTTGCTTTGCTGCCGATTCTCTCAGGCGCAGCAGGGTGCAGATTTCCCGCACCGCGTAGCCCTCGCAGTAGTGCAGATAGAGCACCTCGCGGTCGTTTTCGGGCAGGGTAAGAATTACCGCCAGCACCTCGTTATCGTTCTGCGGGCCGGGCAGATTTTCAAGTGCTTCGAAATTGTCGGCACGGCGACGGGCCTCCCGGCGCAACCAGTCGCGGCAGGTGTTTTTGGCGACGGCCAGCAGCCAGGCTTTGCGGTGCTCGTCGCTCGAAAAAGATTTTTTGTGCTCCATGAGCTTGACGAACACATCCTGGCAACAGTCCTTCGCGTCCTGCGGGTTGCGGAGATAGATCATAGCTAGGCGGTAGACACTGTCACTGTAGGATTCCACGGCTTGTGTATAGGCATTTCGCTGTGCTTCGGTCAAGTGGGTCACTCCTTTCGCCGGGGATTTTGAACGCGTTCATAGTGTATACGTTTCAGCGGGCCGTTTGGTTACATGGCGGGAAATTTTTTATGCATGGAAATTATAGCATGCCGCTACGAATTTTACAAATCAAGTCCAAAAAGAGGCGGAAGCTTTGCGCTTAATGAAAAAGCCCCGCCTTCAGCGGGGCGTAGGCATGTCGCGCCGGACAAACAAGTGCATCAGTTTATCTGCGAGTCGAGAACGAGCGCAAGGTCGTCACCTTGGAACGCGTTTTTCTCATTGTGCCAGATGGACAACTGGTAACTGTCATGATTGCCAAAATGCAGAACAGTGTGATATTCATAGCCGTTCCGCAATACGGGGTCGTAGCCATCGCCGTCGCGGATGTCCATCGCCGCCAGAAAGTCCTCTTTGGCGACCGGCCCGTCCAGCCCCAAAAACAGCGATTTCGCCGGGGCGACAATATGCCTGCAGCGATCTGCCGGCGCGGGGTTCTCCGGGTATGTCCCGGTGCTCTTGCTATAGAAGTGGTAGTCGCCATAGCCGTTCTTGAATTGAATGCCTGCGCCGTCCTGCCCGGTGCGCGGGCCGTACTTGTTGGTCAATTCCTCGTAGGTCATCCCGAGCTCCGCCAAAAGAGCCTCGTTCCATTGCAGTGCGGCTGACCTCTCCCTCGGGTTGCTCACGGGCGGGGTCGTGGGTTCCGGCGCGGCGGTTGTCGTTTGCGTAGGC
>WQTL01000384.1 GCA_009786275.1 Bacillota bacterium
GTGTCGATTGGCAGTTTACTGCCGAAGATGCTCGTATCAAGCTCAAAAGGCTTTATCCGGTTGTTCAATGATTAGGTTTTACAGGGTACTAGCCTTGTGTGGGATACTCGCCTTTTGGTGCGGACGCGACACCGGGCAGATGGATCGCCTGTTTCGACAGTCGGGCCTTTACCGGGAGAAATGGGATCGCCCCCAAACAGGCAGCACATACGGCTGGATCACCGTCGAAAAAGCCGCCGCCGAAACGCAGAACGTCTACAGGCCAAGCCAAAAGAAATCGAAAACCGCCGCTCCGGGCAAGAAATTCGCCGGACGCGGCGGTGTTTCTTTGTGGGACTTGCAGCCCGAAAACAATCCGCGCTACCCCTGGGCAGATCTCGGCTCCGGGCGCATATTCGCCGACTATTTCAAAAGCATCGCCCGCTTTGTCAAAGAGCGCAAGACTTGGTACGTCTACACCGGCAAGGTCTGGGAGGCCGACACCGCCGTGGTGGAAATCATGAAGCTGGGCAAATATATGGCTGACGACATCATGAACTACGCAATGGCGCTGCCCGATGAGCGCGTGCGCACCGCCTACATGGAGTACGCCAAGCGCTGGCAGAAATTGAACTTCCGGCAGAACGCCATCAAAGAGGCCGAGAGCGAATATCCCATCCAGATGAAGGAATTCGACGAGAAAACCTTCGCGTTCAACTGCCGCAACGGCACGCTGCATCTCAACACCATGGAGTTCAAGAAGCACGACAGCGCGGATTTTCTTACCAAAATGGCCGACGTGCGGTATGACCCGAAAGCCCGGTGTGAACGGTGGGAGCAGTTCATATCTGAGATTATCCCCAACGACCTGGCAACTGCGGACTTCTTACAACGCGCGCTGGGGTATTCCCTCACCGGCGAGACGCAGCATGAATGCATGTTTATATTGTGGGGCCGGAAAACCCGCAACGGCAAGGGCACCCTTTGTGAAAGCATCATGCGGATCATGGGCGACTATGGGCGCGCGGTCAGCCCGGAAACCCTGGCGCAGAAACCAAATCTCATGAACATCACAGTCATCAACGGCACCGAGCAGCACGGTTGCACCTTCGCTATGAAGGAGCAGTTCCTTGCGGCCATGGGCGCAGGTCATAGCATAACCGAATATTTTCTGCCACGGGATTGCCCCGCGTTCTGCACGGGCTGCAAGGCCTGCTTTTTCAAGGACATCAGCGTTTGCCCCCACCGGGCGCACACCGTGCCAATTTGCGGAGCGCATTCGGCGCAATCTCGGCCTTGAAACCGGGGATGTAGTCGTTTGGTGTAAACGGGCGATAATCAGCGCTGGCGACGCCGCCATTTTGCGCAGGGGGAAGAACTGGTACGTCCAGTGCTCGGACTGCGTAATCACCGTCAACGCGTACAGCAGCACCATCATCACCGCGCATAAAATCGAGGGAGGCAAGGCATGACCCGCCAAGATCTAATCGACCTCTGCCTGACCTTCCCCGGCGCGTATGAGGACTACCCCTTCGACGACCTCACCGCCAGCGACCATCCTTGGACGGTCATGCGCCACCGGGGCAACAAGAAGAGCTTTGCTTTTATCTATGAACGCGAGAGCCGCCTGTGCGTGAATCTGAAGTGCGCGCCCCTTGAGGCTGATTTGCTGCGCGGGGCGTTCGAGGACGTGCTGCCGGGGTACCATATGAACAAAACGCACTGGAATACCGTGCGCGTGGGCGGGGATGTGCCGGAGGAGGAGCTGCGGCGCATGATTGGGAACAGCTATGATTTGATTAAGCCAAAATGAGAGGAAAAACACCATGGGCGAACTGACCACCCTGCCCAATATTGCGGCGAAACTGGAGGCCCAATTGGCCGATGTGGGCATCACGACCATCGAAGAACTCAGGCGCGTGGGCAGTTGCGAGGCCTGGCTACGCATTTTGGCCCGCGACCCGTCGACCTGCCTCATGCGGCTTTCCGCATTGGAGGGCGCGATTCAGGGCGTGCGCTGGCATTACCTGGATGACGAAACCAAGCGGGAACTGAAAGAATTCTATCAAGAGCACAAAGGGTAAACCATGCGCCTGTTCATCGCCCTAAATTTCACCGACGAAATCAAATCCCGCCTGCTTTCCCTGCGAGAAAATCTGCGCGCGCAATCCCAGCGCGGAAACTTCAGCCTGCCCGAAAACCTCCACCTGACCCTCGCTTTTCTCGGCGAGTGCGACGCTCGGCAGACCGCCGCCGCGAAGCAGGCCATGACCGCCGTAGCATTCACCCCGCCAGAAATCACTATAGACCGCGTGGGCCGCTTTCGCCGCGACGGCGGTGATATCTGGTGGGCCGGGGTGAGTGAGGCCCCTGCGCTTATGGCCTTGCAGCGGGATTTGACCGAGCGCCTGCGGGCGGCGGGTTTTGCGCTGGAACAGCGCAGATACAGCCCGCATATTCCCCTGGGGCGCGAGGTTTTTACGGATGCCGCGCCGTGGGCGATTGAACCTTTCGGTGAAACAGTTTCGCGCGTGGAATTAATGAAGTCAGAACGGATGCAGGGAAGGCTGACATATACAGCGATTTTTGCATGGGAGGGCTGACTATGCTCGAAAAAGTGAACCTATTACAAGCGGCGAACAGCGCCAGCCTCTTCGAATACCTCAACGTCGGTCACCTCAACGGCCATACTCTCAGCGTGCTGCAAGCGGAAAACCGCACGCTGGATTTTCATGTGCATGAGCACTCCGACGAGTTGTTCTATGTAATCGAAGGCCAGTTTAACATCGAACTGGACGATGGCTTTGTGCCCCTTGGGCCGGGCGACTTGCTGGTCATCCCAACCCCATCCTGTCCGCCATATCCGAGCGCCGCAGCATCCGGCAATACAAGCCGGAGCAGATTACCGAGGAGCAGTTGCAGGCACTGCTGCGCGCCGCCATGGAATCCCCCAGCGCGCGCAACGCGCAGCCCTGGTACTTTACCGTGGTGCAGGGCGCCGCTGTTCTCGCTGAAGTCAACGCCGAGGCCATAGCCATTTTGAGCCGTGAGGGCGATATCTTCTACGCCGCGCCCACCGCGATTTTCATCAGCGCCGACAAGTCCAGCGACTGGGGAAAGCTCGACAGCGGCATTGCCGTGCAGAACATCGCCCTTGCCGCGCAGTCCATGGGCCTGGGCAGCGTGATTCTGGGCCTGCCCGCCGCCGCCTTCAAAGGCCCGCGCGGGGAGTATTTCTCCGGGCTGCTGAAATTTCCCGCGACGCATGAGTTCGCTATTGCCATTGCGATTGGCTATCCCGGCGGCACGAAAGAGACCCACCCGGTGGAGGATGGGCAGATTTCGTATGTTCGTTAGCCGCGCAGTTCCGGCACAATAGTATCCCGCCATAGCGCATAGCCCAAGTCATTCAGGTGCTCACCATCCCTGCGAATAATACCCTCCAGCGGCACACCATTCTCGTCATTGAGCGCTGCCGGAATATCAATATAATGCAGCGCGTCTTTGTGCTGCATGTATTCCCGCACCAGGCGATTGCACTCCCTGTCAGCCTGCCAATGCGCACTGTATCGATTGGTCAGATAAATCCCCGCATAGTACATCTGCGCGTCGGGCAAATGCACATGCAGCGCGTTAAATAACGCCCGAAGATGCCCGAACGCCGCCTCAGCAGAGGCTTCGCGCATGTGAATATCATTCGAGCCAGCAAAAATAAACACGGCCTTGGGCTGGCAGGGCAGCGCCAGATCGCGCGCGAAATCAACCCACTGCGCCGCCGTGCTGCCGCCGATTCCGAAGTTGCGGGAGCGC
Organism: Bacillota bacterium; assembly: GCA_009786275.1. GTDB lineage: Bacteria > Bacillota > Clostridia > Oscillospirales > Acutalibacteraceae > WRMQ01. The sequence goes on from WQTL01000384.1 coordinate 3,790, forward strand.
AGAGGAAGCAAATCTTCGCTGGAGGTCTTCCAATACTCCACGCTGGAACCACCGATGAGCACGATGTCCGCCGGGCCGGTTTTGCGGCGCAGCAGGTGCGCGCGGGCGCGGACGTAGAGGGCGATGATGTTCATGGTAAAAAGAACTCCCTCAGAATCCGCACAAAATTCTCCGGCTGGGCTAAGTGGATCACGTGGTCGGAGTCGATGCGCATGTATTTCGCGCCGGGGATCAACGCGACGGCCCGGTCGGCCTCGCTTTGATCCATCGCGCCGTAGAACGTGCCGTCCTCCAGGGTCTCAAAGTTGGCGTGGAGCAGCAGCGCGGGGCACTGGATTTTCGCCAGCGCCTCGGCGTGGTCGAAGCCTTCGTTCCAGCGGCCTTCGTGGAACGCCGCGCCGAATTGCGGGTCGTAGAGGCCCATGCCGCGCATCATCAATCGAATGGTCGGGGGCAAAAAAGCGAGTTCCACCGGTTTGCCCGGGTTGGAGTTTTTGTATGCGTTGACTGTGGCGGTCAACAAAGGCGCGGCGTTGAAGCCCAGCTGCTTCTTGAAAAACGCCCGGCAGCCCTCAATCCAGTACAGCAGGAAATCGTTCTCGCCGCTTTCGAGATAATCCGAGCAAATCGCGAATGACCTGTCCGCAATCGTATCCAGCAGGCGAGGATATTCGCTGGAGAACAACGCCGGGTCTTCCAGAACGATGGCCTTGACCAGCTCGGGCCGGTTGGCGGCAAGCCATGCCGTCAAAACGCCGCCCGACGAATTGCCCGACACGAACACCGGCCCGCCGATCACAGTCTCAATGAACGCCGCCAAGTTAGCGCCAATCTGGTTGGCGTTCATGGATTCCGGCGGGGCGCTTGTTTTCCCATGTCCGTGATAATCCACGGCGAACACGTGAAAATCCCGCGACAGTTCGGGCAGCACCCGACTGAAGCTGAACCAGCCCATGTGCTGGGCGTGGAGCAGCAGCAGGGCAGGCCCGTTGTCGGGCCCCTCTGCGTAGTTGAAGCTGACGCCGCCAATTTGCGCCTGCTTTTCCTCAAAGCCTGCGGCAGCGACTTTTTCGTGATAGGGGTCTGTGAAGGTTTTGAACTGGCGGACGAGCACAAGCGCCGCGATGCCCAGTACAAGCACGACAGCGGCAGCGATTATTATGGCGAGTTTACGCTTTTTGCTTTTCATTCTCTCTCCCTCGCAGTCACCCGCACAGTATCCCCCGGCTGCTTGTCGATCTTCGCCCGGATATCCTTCCGCACGCCGATAATATAGCACACCGAGCCATCCGGGTTCGTCACGCCCATGTTGACAATGCTGCCGTCGTAGGGCTCGCCGTCGAAGGTGGCGTGGACTTTCACGCAGCCCTTGCCGTATTCCGCGCGGATGTCATAAGGGAAAGCGACATATGCGCCGCCAGGTTCGGCAGGGTGAATGATCGCGTCGTACTCATATATTTTGTTGTTCATATCGGAAAATTCTCCAGCGCCACCAGCATGTGAAACACCAAAAACACCGCGCTTGCCGCCGAGGTGGGCCAGACCTTCCCGGCCAGCCCCGCGCAGAAAAACGCCACGGGCGGCAGGAACACCATGGGGTATAGCACGATATTGCTTTGCATGCCAGCGAAGTAAAATCCCCAGCAAAGCCAGTACAGTGCAATCGCAATATAGCTGATAATCGCCGGGGCGCTACGATGCAGTTTGTTTGGCACGGTTTTGTTCGCTAAAAAGAGCAGTAGCACCACAATCGCCACGCCCAGGATGTGCTCGCCGTACTCAATAAACGGCACCGAGGACACGTTGCCCTCCAGCCGGTTTTGCGCGGGCGGGAATAGTGCCCAGATGATATTCGGTAGGGCTTGCACGGCGACAATCAGTGCGCCGTAGTAAGAAAAGCGCAGGCGCAGGTTTTTCATATGCAAAACTCCTGTTTCATAGCAGCGCGGCTAAGTTCCGGGGAAAGGCATCTGTAAATTCGGGCGCATAGCCCGCCGCAGTCAGCTTTACCCGCAGCGTTTCTGAAATGGATGCGTTCAAAATCTCCATGGTTTCGGCTTCGTTGAAGGTGAGGCCCATTGTTTCATTGCCTGCGTTTTGCGCGTTGGCGGGGCAACAATCCTGGCATCTTGTGCACCCGACGATGCTGTTGTGCGCGTCATTGCCGAGCCATGCCGGGAAGGCCCCGGAGGCAGGCTCGTTGTAAGTGGTGATGCACCTGTCCGCGTCGATATACCGGCGGTCAGCGTCAATCGCGCCTGTCGGGCAGGCGGCGACACAGGCGCGGCAGGTTTCGCATTGTGCCATACGGCGCAGCGGAAACCATGCGGCTTCGTCACAGGGCAAATCAGAAACAAAAGTCATGATCTGCATATGGCTGCCAAACCTGTCGTTGTAGCAAATATTATTGCGCCCATATTGCGCCAGACCGCAATGCACGGCCAGCAATTTCTGCGTGACCGTTTTCATTATCGTGGCCGAAAATCCATGCGGCGCTAAATAATCGCAAATGGTTTGCAGCACCTGATTGTTTTTGCTGTCCCAAGTGGCATAGAGCGGGGGCACCACGCATCGCGCCGGCTTGCCGCGATGATGAAACGTCAAAATTACTTTGGGGCTGGGTATGACAATCGAAATCAAAGAGTTCGGCTGAAATTCGGCTGGCGCAAACTTGCCCATATCTCCTGTCATGTGATTTACCATTCGATCAAGCCAGTCCGTGTGATACCCCGCGCTTTTCACTTCCAGCATATCTTTTTTCAGGTCGTCAATGCGTGAAAACGGAACGACAGCGCCCATGTCCCCATG
>WQTL01000385.1 GCA_009786275.1 Bacillota bacterium
CATCGGCGTGATCGCCGTGGACAGCATCTATTCCCCGGTGCTCAAGGTCAACTACAACGTGGAAAACACGCGCGTGGGCCAGATCACCGACTACGACAAGCTCACCCTCGAGATCTGGACCGACGGCACCACCTCCGCCCAGGAGGCCGTGTCCCTGGCCGCCAAGATCCTCAACGAGCACCTCGCCCTGTTCGCGGACCTCTCGGACGAGGTCTTCGATACGGAGATCATGGTTGTGAAGAACGACAGCCGCAAGGAAAAAGTCCTGGAGATGACCATTGACGACCTTGACCTTTCCGTGCGCTCCTACAACTGCCTCAAGCGCGCCGGCATCAACACCGTGGAGGACCTCACCGCCAAATCCGGCGAGGACATGATGAAGGTGCGCAACCTCGGCCGCAAGTCCCTCGACGAAGTCATTGCCAAGCTCAGCTCCCTGGGGCTGGAACTGCGCAAGGACGAAGAATGAACCACCACCGGAAGGAGTGAATGAGATATGCCCGGTACGAGAAAATTGGGGCGCGCCAGCGACCACCGCATGGCCATGCTGCGCGGCCTTGTGACGTACCTTTTGGAGCACGGCCGCATCGAGACGACCGTCACCCGGGCCAAGGAGCTGCGCTCTTTGGCGGAAAAGATGATTACCATCGCCAAGGAGCCCACCTTGGCCAACAAGCGCAGGGTCCTCGCCTTCGTGACGAAGGAGGACGTGGTGAAGAAGCTCTTCGACGAGATCGCGCCGCAGTACGCCGGGCGTCCCGGGGGCTACACGCGCATCATCCGCACCGGCCCGCGCCGTGGCGACGCCGCCGAGATGTGCATCATCGAGCTGGTGCAGGAGGAGAAGAAGGCCGCCAGGCGTTCCAGGGCCTCTGCCCGCAGAAATCGCGGCAGCCGTGCCGAGCGTGTGAAGGCCGCGCAGGCCGCGGAGGCTGCGGCGGAAGAAGCCGTGGAAGCCATCGACGAATAATGCAGCATCACGATTTGCCTCAAGGATTGCTCCTTGGGGCAAAATTTAATGGAGGGAGCCAATATGAACCCCATTCTTGACCAAATCGCGAAAACCCGTGTCGTCCCGGTCATCGCCATCGAAAATGCCGCCGACGCCCCCGCCCTGGGCCGCGCCCTGCTGGCCGGCGGGCTGCCCTTGGCCGAAATCACCTTCCGCACGGCGGCGGGCGAGGAGGCCATCCGCCGCATGGCCGCGGAGGTGCCGGAGGTCCTCGTGGGCGCGGGGACGGTGCTCAACGCCGCGCAGGCGCAGGCCGCGTTGTCCGCCGGCGCGAAATTCATCGTCTCCCCCGGGCTGGACGCCGAAACGGTTAAATTCTGCTTGCAGAAAAATATCCCGGTTTTCCCGGGCTGCGCAACCCCCTCAGAGATGCAATGCGCGCTGAACCTTGGATTGACACATTTAAAATTCTTCCCGGCGCAGCAGGCGGGCGGCCTGGCGTATCTCAAGGCCGTCAGCGCGGCCTACACCATGCTGCGGTTCATCCCCACGGGCGGTATCGGCCCGGGGAACCTGCGGGAATACCTCGCCTTCGGAAAGATTATCGCCTGCGGCGGCAGCTGGATGTGTCAAAAAGATCTAATCTGCGCGGGTAAATGGGAGGAGATCACGCGGCTGTGCGGGGAAGCCGCCGCCATTGCGAAAGGATGGTCACAGCTATGAAGAAAGTCGTCACATTCGGCGAATTGATGCTGCGCCTGGCCCCCGAGGGCTGCCTGCGCTTCGTGCAGGCCGAGAAATTCCAGGCCACCATGGGCGGCGCGGAGGCCAACGTGGCCGTGGACCTGGCCTGCCTGGGGGCCGAGGCCGCGTTCGTCACAAAGCTGCCGGCCCACGAGATCGGCCAGCTTGCTGTCAATTCGCTGCGGCGCTTTGGGGTTGACACGAGCAATATCCTGCGCGGCGGCGCGCGTGTGGGGGTCTATTACTGCGAGAAGGGGGCCTCCCAGCGGGCTTCGAAGGTCATCTACGACCGCGCGGGCAGCGCCATCGCCGAAGCCCGGCCGGGCGAGTTCGACTGGGACGCCATCTTCGGGGAAGCGGGCTGGTTCCACTTCACGGGCATCACCCCGGCCCTGAGCGAAGGCTGCGCGGCGCTGTGCCTGGAGGCCTGCCAGGCTGCGCGGCGGCACGGCGTGCCGGTGTCCTGCGACCTGAACTACCGCAGGAACCTCTGGCCCCGCGAGCAGGCGGGCCGCGTGATGGCCGGGCTCATGCCCTATGTGCGCCTGCTCGTCGCCAACGAGGAGGACGCCGCCGACGTGTTCGGCATCCACGCGACCGGCAGCGATATCGAGGGCGGCAAGCTCTCCCGCGAGGGCTACGCCGATGTGGCGCGGCAGCTCAGCGAGCGCTTCGGTATACCCGAAATCGCGGTCACGCTGCGGCAGTCGATCTCCGCCAGCGACAATATCTGGGCGGGGATGCTCTATTCAAATCAAAAATGCTATTTCTCGAAGGAATACCCCGTGCACATCGTGGACCGCGTCGGGGGCGGGGATTCCTTCGGCGCGGGGCTGATTTTCGCAACCCTGGAGGGCCAATCCCCGGCGGGGCGCCTGGAATTCGCCGTGGCCGCCAGCTGCCTGAAACACAGCATTGAGGGCGACTTCAACGTGATTTCCGCCGGCGAGGCGAGGAGATTGGCGGGGGGCAGCGGCAGCGGACGGGTGCAGAGATAGTCTTGGGAGGTTTGTGCATGGAAATCGTAAATTTTAGCACGCTGAGCGAATCACAGCGCACGCAGGCGGCCCAAATGCTGACGGATGAGCTTCCGGATGGCTGGCCTGCGCTGGCGGACGCGATGGAGGAAATCAACGATTTGTTGGGCGGCGATGCCGAAGTTTTTTGCGCGGTGGAACAGGGCGAGGCGATCGGGTGGGCGGGTCTCCTGCCGGGGTACGGCAAGATGTTCGAGCTCCACCCGCTTGTGGTGCGGCGCGACAGGCAGCGGCAGGGCGTCGGCACGGCCTTGCTGCACGAAATCATGAGCGCCGCAAGGGCGAAGGGCGCTTTGACGCTATTGGCTGGCGCAGGCGACGAAAACGAACAGACCTCTCTCGCGAACGCGGACTTATACGAGGACCTGCCGGAGAAGCTGGCGGCATTTGACCCGGGCGCGCATCAAACGGCGTTTTACCTGAAACACGGCTTCCGGGTCGTCGGCGTGGTGCCGGACGTGTACGGAATCGGGAAACCGGATATTCAAATGACAAAACGGCTGTAATCAATCAATTATGTGGGAGGTACACCAGCATGTTCTGTTCTCATTGCGGTACGCAAAACGAAACCAGCGCCTTGTTCTGCACAAAATGCGGCGCGCAAATCGCCGGTGAAGTGCCGGCGCCAACGCAGCCGCCACAGCCCCAGGGCTGGCCGCTGACCATCACCAGGGAGTCGCAGTTCACCGGCGCCCTCGTGGGGGCCACGGTGACGCTTGACGGGCACGACTGCGGCAGCCTCACCCCGGGGCAGTCGCTGACATTCACGGTGCCGGGGCAAATTGTGCACGTTTCGCTCAAGATTTGGTCAATGGCCCCGCTGCAAATGAGATTGCGCCTATGGCAGGGCGCGCATGTCACCTGCGGGATCAAGCTCGGGGCGTTCGTCAACAAGCTGGTCATCAAAAACGTTGCGGGCGCCGAGGTGCTGGAAATGCCGTAACCCCGCATAATCTCCCGAAAAAAGTCGGGCAGCTTTCCCGCAAGCCTGCTATACTCTTTTTGGAAAGGAGGCGGGCACATGGACATCCTGACCCAGCTCAACCGCGCGATGGACTACATTGAGGCGCACATTGACGACGACTTGGCCCTCGAGGATGTGGCGAAGGCAACGTCGTATTCGCCCTACCATTTCGGCCGGCTGTTCTACTATGTCGCCGACATGCCGCTGAGCGAATACATCCGGAAGCGCAAGCTCTCGCTGGCGGCGATGCAATTGCAGAGCGGCGGCGCGAAGGTGATCGATCTCGCCGTGCTATACGGCTACGACAGCGCGGACAGTTTTACCCGCGCGTTCGTGAAGCAGCATGGCGTAACGCCGTCGCGGGCACGCAAGAGCGGAGTGAATTTGACCATCTTTCCGCCGCTGACCTTCCAAATCAATATCAAAGGGGTGCAGGCGATGAACTGGCGGATCGAGGAAAAGCAAGCTTTTGAGGTGTTCGGGATCGAGCGGGTTTTCGGCAATGACGAGACGGCGCTGGTGCCAAAGTTCTGGGATGAGCTTCTGGAAAATGGCGAATATGATCGGCTGTATCAAGCGGCTGGCGCGGTGCGCGGCGAGGATGGGATGCACTGCGTCAACGCGGTGTGCGGGTATAACGAGGTGGGCGGAGACAGGTTTCCCTACATGATTTGCGCGCTGAAAAAGCCCGGCAGCAACACGGACGGCTTCAAAACCGCGCAAATCCCAAAGGCCACGTGGGCGGTGTTCCGCAGCGAAAAAGCTGATCATATGGGCATCGCGATGAAAACGCTGTTCGACCGGGCCTATCAGGAATGGCTGCCCTCCTCCGGCTACCAATGGGCCGCCGCGCCGGACATGGAGCTCTACTACAGTGCGCCCGACGGCAAATACTTCGAGGAGGCCTGGATCCCGGTGGCGAAGGCGTAGCCCGCAACCGCCCGTTGCTTTACACGCCCCCGCGCTTGTGCTATAATCATCGCGAAAGGACGGTGCGCACATGAAACCCAAGAAAATCCTGAAGGACCTGCGCGAAAAGCACGGCCTGTCCCAGGACGAGATGGCCGAAAAGCTGTTCGTCACGCGGCAGGCGGTTTCCCGCTGGGAGACGGGCCGGACCGTGCCCAATACCGAGACCCTCAAGCTGATCTCGACGGCTTTCGGCGTGTCCATCAACACGCTGCTGGGCCAGCCGATGCAGCTGCACTGCCAGGCCTGCGGCATGCCCCTGGCCGACGAGAGCATGGCCCGGGAGCCGGACGGCGGCTTCGACGAGAAGCACTGCAAGTGGTGCTGGGTGGACGGCCAATACGCCGGCCCGGAAACCATGGAGGAGATGATCGAGGTCTGCGTGCCGCACATGGGCATGCCCCATGACGCCGCGCGGGAATTCCTGCGCGAACAGCTGCCGCAGCTGGAGCACTGGAAGGGTTAACTTTTCCTTCCGCGGGAAGGAGTTGCCAGCCTCGGGCTGACTGATTTAATTTATTTTTTCTGCCCCTAACAAGCCCTTGCTTTTGCCGCATAGATCAGTTATAATGGCAGTCGGAAGATAATGGAAGGGGGCGGGCTTATGCAAAACCCGGAACAGACGCGGCAGGAAAAGGGGATCACCACACTGGGCTCCGCCGCCTACGCCGTGAGCGCCATCGGGCGGGAGGCGACCCTGGCCTGCGTCAACATCTTTTTCCTGGCGTTCCTGAACATCTATATGGGCCTGGACGTGATGGTGCTCACCGTCGCGTTCGTGCTCATCCGGGTGCTGGATTCCCTGACCAACCCGCTGCTGGCCTCCGTCGTCAACAACAGCCGCAGGGGCCGCTGGGGGCGCTACCGGCCCTGGATGCTCATCGGGGCGGCGACCAACTGCGCCGCGCTGATCCTGATGTTCCTGCCCGTGAACGTGGAATCGTCCATTTTGCGCCACGCCTGGTACATCGCCATGTTCCTGCTGTGGGGCCTGACGTTCACGCTGCTGGACGTGCCCGTCTGGGCGATGATCCCCACCATCGCCAACTCCACCGAGGACCGCAACAAGGTCAGCTCCCTGAGCCGCCTGGTGGGCAACTTCGGCGGCTTCATCCTCATCTCCCTGGGGACCTCCCTGATCATCCCGAAGGTGGCGGCGAGCCGCGGCGTCGGCTGGGCGCACTTCGTGCTGGGGCTGGCGGCGGCGGCCATGGTGCTGCTGTTCATCTCCATCACGGCGATGTGCACCAAAGAGCGCTACGAGCTGCCCGAGGATAAAATCTCCCCCCGGGAAGTGTTCGGCATGTTCCGGCAGAACGACCAGCTGGCGGCGCACGCGCTTTCATACCTGCTGCTGCTGGCGGGCATCATGACCGCGATGGAGCAGCAGATCTACCTGTTCATCTATTACGGCGACATGGGGGGCCTGGGGCTGCTCAGCCAGGGCGTGGGCTACATGGTGTTCTCCATCATCGGGGGCTTAGGCCTGGGCTTTTCCATGATGTTCTACGACCTCATCGTAAAAAAGATTCCGCGCGAAAAAGTCTACGGCGCGAGCTTTTTCCTGGCCGCGTTCGGCATGGCGGCGCTGTACTGTATCTTCTACGCCCTGCGGGGGCAATACGGCGCGTGGGGCGGCGAGAGCGCAAAATGGGTCAACGTGGTGCTGGTGGCGCTGGCGGCCTTCCCCTTCTTCACCGCCAGCGGCATCAGCCAGATCGGCTCCACGGTGATGGTGGCGGACATCACCGACTACGGCGAATGGAAAACAGGCCGGCGCAGCGACAGCGTGATCTTCTCGGTGCAGACCCTGCTTTCCAAGCTTGCCACCGCGGCCTCGACGCTGATTATCGGCATCGGCATCAAGGCCGCGCGCCTGCCCGCCATCACGCAGCGCTTCAACGAGGCCGTCGGCGAGTTCGAGTATATGTTTATCGATGAGGCGGGGGCCGCCGTAT
>WQTL01000386.1 GCA_009786275.1 Bacillota bacterium
TTTCAATGCCTGGATAAAATTGATGCCCAAGGGAACGCCTCCCCTCATCTTTGGTGGCTGCCGGTTGGGTTCTCATCGCCCAACTTCGCATAAAAACACCATTTTCCAAACGCCGCACACATATAAATACAGTTAATACTTCGCGCGTATGATTAAAATTCAAGCGCGCGTGCATGCGCGAGGGCGGAAGGGCGGCCCGAAGACCGCCCGCCGCTCACAAATTATGGAATTACACCAGCATCTTCCCCAGCTCTGTCAGCTCCTCCAAATTGCTGCCGGAGATGACCGCCAGTTCCACGCCCATGGCCTTGGCCTCCAGGATCTTCGCCGCGGTGATCTCCACGCAGTCGGTCATGTCGGAGGCGCGGCGCAGGCTGGTGCCCGCCACCACCAGGCCGTGGTTCTGCATGATGCACACGGCCTTCTCCTCGCCCATGGCCTCGGCCACCATGTCGCCCAGCTCCGGCGTGCCGGGGATCATGAAGGGCACCACCGGCACCTCGCCGAAGAAGGCGGCGTCGGAGGATACCGGGGTGAACTTCAGCCCCGCAAGGCCCATGAGGGTGGACTTCGTGGCGTGGGAGTGGATGACCGCGCTGATATCCGGGCGGGCCTTATATATAGCGGTGTGCACGTTCTTCTCGCTGCTGGCGGAAAGCTCCGTCGCGCCGCCCACGGTCTTGCCCTCCAGGTCGATGCGCACCATCTGGTCGGCGGCGAGGTCCCCCTTGTAGATGGAGCTGGGCATAATCCAGACCTCGTTGGGGTTGTCCTCGCAGCGCACGCTGATGTTGCCGCCGATGCCCGTGACCAGGCCCTTGTGGAAGAGCTCCGTGGTGATGGCCAGCAGCTCGTCGCGGATGTCACCCGTCTTTGGGTGGCCCGTCACGCCCAGGTCCTCCTTGGGGGCCGCGACCACCTGCTGGATCACCGGCTGCTGTACCACAGGCTGCTGCTTTGCGCGCCGCCTGGCGAAGAAGCCTTGCTTGGGTGCTTCGGCTGCGGGCGCGGTTTCTGCCGGGGCGGGCGGCTGGCTCGCCGCCCCTACAGGCTCTTCTTCCACAGCGCCCAGAGAAGCGATGTCCACCGGGCCAACTTTCGCGATGGCCGCCTGGTAGGAGCTCATCATCAGGTTCAAAATCGACTGCATGCTCATGGCCTTGCGCACGTTGCCGGTGAAGGACATCTGGCCTGTCATGGCGGCCTTGGCCCCGTTGACCGCGCCGGTCATCATGCCGTCGAAGATCTCTATCGGCATGCGCAGGTTGACCTCCGCGCCGCTCTCCCCGAAGGTGCCCAGGTCCGCCTCGATCTCGCCCTTGTTGAAGTAGAGATAGCAGCTCTCCTCGTTGTCCTTGAAGGTGATCTGGAAGGAGATGTCCTTGCTGGCGGTCTTTTCCTTCACCTGGGCGTCCTGGGACATGAGGGTCAGGAATTCCTTGATGAGGGCCATGTACTTGTCATAGCCGGCGCCGCCGGAGCGTTTGGCGGGGGCAGCGGCAGGGGCGGCAGATGCTGGTACGGCGGCGGGCGCGGGCGCGGCGGCGAAGGCCTTCACGTCCACCTTGCCCACCTGGTCAATGGCCGCCTGGTAGGAGCTCATCATGAGCTTCAAAATCGACTGCATGCTCATGGCCTTGCGCACGTTGCCGGTGAAGGACATCTTGCCGGTCATGGCGGCGTTGGCCCCGTTGATGCTGCCCAGCATCATGCCGTCGAAGATCTCTATCGGCATGCGCAGGTTGACTTCCGCGCCGGCGTCCCCGTAGGTGCCCAGGCCCGCGTCGATCACGCCCTTATTGAAGGCGATGTAGCAGCTCTCCTCGTTGTCCTTGAAGGTGATCTGGAAGGAAATCTCCTTGCCGGAGGTTTTCGCCTTGACCTCCTCGTTGGTGGCCAGGTTGACCAGGAACGCGTCGATGAGCGCCATGTATTTCCCGTAGGGCCCGGAGGGCGCGGGCTTCTGTACCGCCACGGGCGCGGCGGGCGCGGCGGCGGGCTTGGTGTCCAGCTTCTTCTGGTCAAGGTCGTTCACGCCGATGACCTTATCCTGCAGCTGCTCGAGGGCCGAGGCGTCGATCTTCTTTTCGCCCGTGAAGGAGAAGCCGCCCTGGAAGGCCTTGCGGTTGACGACGTCGCTGGACATCTCGCCCGCCATGAGCTTTTGCATATTCTCCACCATGATCAGGCCCTGGTGGACGCCCACCTGTTTGGTGTTGCCCGCCGTGTGCGGGGTGGAAAGCACGTTGGGCAGCAGCACGAGGGGATCGTTGGAGGCCGGGGGCTCCAGGGGGAACACGTCCAGGGCCGCGCCCTTCACCTTGCCGGATTTCAGGTTGGCAAGCAGAGCGGCGTAGTCCATCAGCGCGGCCCTTGCCGTATTGACGACCAGCACGCCGTCCTTCATCTTCTCAAACGCTTTCGCGTCGATCATGTTCGTCGTCTCGGGGGTGACGGGGGCGTGCAGGGAGACGATGTCGCTGACCGCGAGCAGCTCGTCGAGCTCCACCTTCTTTGCGCCCATGAGGATGGCGTCCTCGCGGCTGAGGTAGGGGTCGTATACAAACACGTTGGCCTCGAAGCCCAGCAGGCGCTTGATGACCTTCCTGCCGATGGCCCCGCCGCCCACGATGCCCACGTTGGCCCGCCAGAGCTCCAGGCCCTGGTAGCGGAAATAGGCCGCGCCCTGCCGGCCCATGTCGCCCGCGTCGCCGGGCTCCTTGAGGAAGGCGGCGGATTCGGGCACCATGCGCGCGATGTTGAGCATGAAGGCGATGGCCATGTCCGCCACGGCGTCGCAGTTGCGCCCGGGGGTGTATACCACGGGGATGCCCGCCGCGGAGCAGGCGTCGATATCGATGTTGGTGGGGTTGCCCCGGCACACGCCTATCATGCGCAGGCCCGGGAGCTCCTTGATGATGGCCGCGTCCACGATGTCCACCTCGGTGATGAACACGTCGTAGTCCTTCAGGGTCGCGATCATGTCGTCACCCTCGAGCATCTCGCCGTCACGGTAGCTCTTGTAGGTGACGCTGCCGAACTCGCCGAGCATCTTCACCGCGTCCTCGGAGAGGTCCGCGTCGGCGTAGATACGCAAGGATACGGCCTCGCCGCTCCCCGCCGCGTCCGCGCCTGCGCCGTCCTGGCGCAGCTCGGTGATCAGCGCGCCCAATTGCATGAAGCTGTCGCTGGAGGTTTTGTACATCTCCGCCCACTCGTCGTAGATGCGCTCGTAGGCCTCGCATTCGCTTTGGATGGGGGCGCGCAGGCCCGCGAATTTCTCGGCGGCCGCCGCGTGGTCCGCGCAGACGCCCGCGCCCACCGCGGCGCAGATCACCGCGCCCATGGCGGTGGCGAAGACCGGGAATTCGGAGACGGCCACCGGCCTGGAGGCGGCCTGGCTGACCACCTCGGCGAAGATGCCGTCCTTGGCCATGCCGCCGCCGAAGCGGATCTCGCCGGTATTCAGCCCGGCGACCTCCTCGAGCTGCTCCACGTTGCCGCGCACGGCGAAGGCCATCCCCTCCACGACGGCGCGGGAAGCCTTATTGCGGTCCGCCGAAGCCTCGGGCACGTAGTTGGTGGTTGAGAACAGCGTCTGCTCGATGGGCAGGCTCAATACAGAGTTGTTGAATATCTGCGCGCCCACGGTGGAGAGCATGCCCCCCGCGCCCGGGCCCGCCTTGGCGGCGGCGGCCATCAGCGCGCCGCAGGGGTTCGGGTTGTCGCCGAACAGCAGACCCGCGATCCACTCCAGGGAGACGCCCATGCCCCCCGCGTTGGCCTCCAGCACGTATTTGCCCGGCACGCCCGCCACGCCCGTCCACAGGCGGCCCTTCGGGTCCACCACGGGCTTGTCGGAGATCATCTGTATGGGGGTGGTGGTGCCCGCGGCCACGGCCAGCGCGCCGTTCGCGACTGCGCCCATGCCCAGCAGGGCGCTCTGGGTGTCGCCCGCGCCGGTGACGACGAGGGTGGATTCGCTTAAACCCAGGGCCCGCGCGGCCTCGGCGTTCAGGTTGCCCAGGCTGGCGCCGGCGTCGATGAGCTCGGCGAACATGGACCTGTCGAGGCCCAGCTTGGCGATCATGGCGTCCGACCAGGCGTTCGCGCCCAGGTCGTAGAGCATGGTCTCGCCGGCCTGGCTGCGCTCGGCGAAAATCTTGCCGGTGAAGCGGTAGTTCAGGTAGTCCTGCAAAGAAAAGGCGGTCTTAATATTCGCGTAGAGGTCGGGTTGGGTCTCCCGGAGCCACAGCAGCTTGCAGGCCGTGAGGTTCGGCATGGGCCTGTGGCCGGAAAGCTTGTAGATCTCGCCGGCGCAGGTGTCGTTCAGGCGCATGGTGGCGTCCACGGCCCGGGCGTCGCGGTTCGGGCTGGAGAACAGCACGGCGCCGTCCTTGTCGAGGGCCACGAGGGTGTGCCGCAGCACGGCGGTGGAGAGCGCCGCGATGTCCGCCACCGCGTAGCCCCCTTTGGCGAGGCAGTCCTTCACGGCCTGCGCCACGATGCCGAAGATGGCCTCGGTGTCCATGCCATAGCCGAACTCGCCGATGGTGAACAGCGCCTTGCCCATGTTGTGCTTGACTGAGGTGATCTTCCCGCTTTCGGTCTCCCGGATAACGGCCCGCACGGAGCCGCCGCCCACGTCAATGCCCAGCAGTGCCTTTGCCATGGTCCTACCTCCCAAAAAACATATTTTTTTCATTATATAGCGCGGCGGGGATTTAGTCAAGTCAACCTGCACAAAAAACGAAAAATCAATTGTAAACAAATTATTTCTATGCTATAATGGAAGGGTATGACGGACGGGAGGGACGTATATGAACGTATGGAGGCAAAACCTCGGGCTGCTGCGGCGCTTTTGGCCCTACCTGTGGAAGCGGCGCGGCATCCTGGCGCTTGACCTGGGCTGCGCGCTGTTCTGCGCGGTGTCCCAGATCGTGCTGCCGCTGATCGTGCGGCGCATCACCGACAGCGCCGTGGAGGACCCGGCCTCGCTGACGCTGCGGCTCATCCTCACGGTGGGCGGGGCCTACCTGCTGCTGCGCCTGGTGGAGGCCGCGGCGAACTATTTCATGCTCACCCAGGGGCACTACATGGGCGCGCGCATCGAGACCGACATGCGCAACGACCTGTTCGGGCACATGCAGGGCCTGTCGTTCTCCTACTACGACAACACGAAGGTGGGCCAGCTGATGAGCCGCCTGACCACCGACCTATTCGATGTGACGGAGTTCGCCCACCACACGCCGGAGAACATCCTGCTGGCCGCGGTGAAGCTCACCGCCTGCATGATTTTGTTCGCCCGCATGAACCTGTGGCTGGCCCTGGCGGTGACGGTGCTGACCCCGGTGATGTTCCTCGTCACCAGCCGCGCCCGCAAACGCATGAAGGAGGCCTTCCGGCAGCAGCGCAGCCAGATCGGCGAGATCAACGCCATGGCGGAGGACAGCCTGCTGGGTATACGGGTGGTGAAGTCCTTCGCGAACGAGGAGACGGAAAATATAAAGTTCCGCAAGGGCAACGCGCGCTTCTTCCGGGTGAAAAAGCGCGGCTATCAGTACATGGCGCAGAGGTCCTTCATCAACTGCGTGTGCGACGGCCTGATGTACCTGGCGGCGGTGTGCATCGGGGCCTGGCTGCTGCGGGAACGGCGCATCACCGTGGGCGATTTCTCCATGGTGCTGCTGCTGGTGTCCACGCTGCTGAGCTCCATCAAGCAGATGATCGACTTCAGCGAGCAGTTCAACCGGGGCGTCACGGGCCTGGAGCGCTTCGCCGAGGTGATGGACGAGCTGACCGAGACGGAGAAGGCCGACGGCGCCGTGGAACTCGATCACGTGCGCGGCGAGATCGCGTTCCGGGATGTGTCCTTTACCTACCCCGGCACGGAGCGCCCGGTGCTGAACGGCTTCAGCCTGACCATCCCGCCGGGGGAGAGCGTGGCCCTGGTCGGCCCCAGCGGCGGCGGCAAGACCACCCTGTGCAACCTCGTGCCCCGCTTCTACGACGCCTGCGAGGGCGCCATCGCCATCGACGGCCACGACGTGCGGGACCTCACCCTGCAAAGCCTGCGCCGCAACATCGGCGTGGTGCAGCAGGACGTCTACCTGTTCTCGGGCTCCGTGCGGGAGAACATCGCCTACGGCATGGCCGAGGCCACGCAGGAGGAGATCCGCCGGGCGGCGAAGCTTGCCGGGGCCGACGAATTCATTCAAAAATTGCCCGAGGGCTACGATACCTATGTGGGCGAGCGCGGCGTAAAACTCTCCGGCGGGCAAAAGCAGCGCGTGTCCATCGCCCGGGTGTTCCTGCGCAACCCGCCCATTTTGATCCTGGACGAGGCGACGTCCTCCCTGGACAACGAGAGCGAGCGCCTGGTGCAGGAGAGCCTGGAGCGCCTGGCGAAGGGCCGCACCACCATCACCATCGCCCACCGCCTGACCACGATACAGAACGCGGGGCAGATCGTCGTGCTCACCGAGGACGGCGTGGCCGAGCGGGGGAACCACGCGGACCTGCTGAAGGCGGAGGGGCTGTACGCGTATATGTGGAACAGGTGAGAGCGATACCCCCGGCCTTCGGCCACCCCCCTCTGGCAGAGGGGGGCTATCTGTACGCTTGTCATAACTTTCGTATAGAGCACAAAAAGCCCCC
>WQTL01000387.1 GCA_009786275.1 Bacillota bacterium
CCTCCGTGAGCCCGGCGGCGGGGCAGACGAAAATGGGTTTTTCCTGGCGTGCCTTCAGCGTTGTTCCAGCCAGACTCGTCGCCAGCTGGAACGCGGCGGGGTCATCACCGGCCATCGTGCATTCCTTGAACGTAATACTGCCGTCGGCCGCCACGCCGGACATGGAGTTGTTGTTAAAGAGGTTGACTTTTTTACTCAGGTCCGCGGCGGTATACCCCGGCTCGTCGGCGGTGAAAATGACCGGCGAGGGGTTGGCTGTGACCGCCAGTTTGGGTTGATCGATGGGGATTGCGATGCTTTTTTTGATTCCGGTGGCCTTAGATGTCGCCGTGACGGTAATCTTTTCGGAGAGCTCGCCGCTGCCGAGGGTCAAAATGGCCGAGGGGCTGCCGAGAATCGCGCCGGAAGCCTCAATGCCGGTCGCGGCGCCGCTTCCGGTGTAGGAGCCGTCCAGGGTCCAGGTCACGTCGGGCGCGTAGTCGGCGTCCGCCCTCACCCGGGTATAGGCGGCGCCGTCCAGGCCGTTGCCGAAGTCCGCCCACAGCAGCGCGGCGTTGACGCCCTGTGTATGGAGCGACGAACGCGCCGGTTCGTTCGTGATCCTCGTGCCGCCGGAATAGTCCCCGAGGTCCACGCAGCGGATGCGGGCAATGTCCTCGGGATGGCCGTGGAAATCGGCCTCCAGATTGAGGTCCTGCCCGGGCATCCGGAAACGCAGCACGGGCTGTGTCCGGTGGAAGCCCTCTCCGCCCGCGATTTCCTTTTGGGTGTGCTTTGCGTTGATGAGATCGGCGTCGTCGTTTGTCCACATGAAGTATGTGCTGCCGCCCTTCCAGGCGCTGACGTCCACATCCACCCAGTCGCCGCCCTTCACCGATTGGAGTGGCTGGGTTTCCCCGGTGTTCTTGTTGGCCACGCGCAGGTCGTACTTGCGGGGTGTGACCGTCAACTTGAATTCATTGGATTCCTTGCCGCCAACCATCAGCTTTAGCTTGTAGGTCCCAGGCTTCACATGGCTGTCCAAGGCGATGGTGAAATCCTCATCCGCGCTTGCGATGTTACCCGTGGCGAGCGTCATGCCCTCGGGCGCGCCAACCAGCATCGTGCTGGAATTCCCGGTGACGCCGGGCGCGGTGACGTGGTATTTCACGTTGTTGGGGGCGCTGGGGTAGGCTTCCTCCACAATGCCGCCGTTGTCTCCCAGCGCGTAAACGTATACAGCCCCGTCGGGGGCCGTGCCGTCGGGCTGCTGGACGTCGCTGAGGAGGTAGGTCACGACCGGGAACCCGTAGGTCTCTTTTCCGGGAAGCTTTTCGGGGTTGTTGGTATAGGTGTATCGGATCAGTTCAACGCCGAAACCGATCTTGGAATCTTCCTGCCTGTATATTTCGCCCCCGGTATAGACGCCGGTGGCGTTGGATGTAATTTTGCCATTGGTCCAGTCGTGTGCATAGGTTCCGCCGACCATGGCCTTGACGCCGCCGATCTTGTCGCTTCCCGCTTCAAACCCGATACCCAATTTGGCGGAGACTGTATTGCTTTCCAATTTGGTATTGGTCACTTCCTCGGTTGTTTCGATGCTCAGCGCCGTACTGCTCACCCTTGGATATTGGCTCGGAATGCTCAGCAGCGTATTTTCCGCAAAAGCCGGGGTTGTTTCCGGGTATGTTTCGGGTTTGCCGGGCGTGTGGGTAAACACCTCGGACAGGTCGGGCAGTATGTCTTTGGTGTCGTTCCTGCGGAATTCCTTGTATTCGTCATAGCTGACATCTATCAATTTGGAGGCGTACCTGTCGTTGCGGGGCACCACCACAACGTAGTCCTCCTCGCCGTACCGGCCTGTCGGGTTGTCGCCGGTGGGGGAATACAGCGTATAGGTATACACATCAAACGCGTTGGTGGCAAGCAGGACGACGTCCGTGCCGGCAGGCGCGCTCTTTTCGATGCTGTATGTGACGGTGCTCATTTTTTCGGTTTCGTTCGTCCAGGTGTGGTCATAGGCCACCTCGGCCTCCACCACCACCTTAAAGAGCTCGCAGCCAAGCTTCCCCTCCAGCGACACATAGGCGCCGGCGGAATCGGAATAGGCCTTGGTGGTCCCGTTCGCGCTTTGCACGATTTGGCCGAAGGTCGTCGCCCCCTGCGCATTGGGCAGCGAATCGTAATAGGGCGGGGAAGCGAGGGCCGCGGCCACCCGGGGGTCGGACCAGAAGAACTCGTGCCGCTGAAATTTGAGGAAGAGCGAATCGTTGTTGACGTCGGGCAGGGCAAAGTAAAGCCAGTCGCTGCTTTTGGCTTCCATGGACAGCGCGGGGACCTCCTTATAGCCCTGGTAGGTCGATTCGCCCTCGCTGTTTTTGGCGGTGTCGGTGCTGCAATCGAAGTATTTGATATATCGCTTGCCGCCGTCCAGCCAATGGACCATGACGCCGTCGCCGTCGCCGGTGACGGTGCAGGCGCGCTGGGAGAACACCTCGCGGTTGAAGTCGATGCCCTTGTCCTTGTTGTACAAATTCCTGGAATCGCCCGTTTGATAGACGTTGCTTTTGGCCTCGCCGAGGCTCACGGCAAAGGGTGTCAGCTCGCCGTTGACCAGCAGCGACCCCCACGCGTAGGGGTTGTTCGTTTTCACCGTATTCGTATCGTGCAGCCCGTAGCCGTACATGAGATAGTTGATTTTCAGCGCCGCGGTATGCTTTCGCTGGTCAAGGTAGCGCACCGGATCCGAGCCGCCATTGAGCGTATTCTCCCTGCGGCAGACAAAGCTCCATTGGAATGAACTGGACCGCGAAACGAAGCGCAGGCTGCCGATGCTGTAATAATGGCAGCGGCAGGTGTCGCTTTTGCCATTGAAATCCAGATTGTTATATTCCTCGAAGGCCAGAAAAATGCGGGGCTCCGACCCGGCGGGCAGCTTTGTTTCTTTGTCCGGCGGGCCGCCGGGCATGCTGGCAATGGTGACGCCGAAGCGGCCGAACGCCCGCTGCCCCTCATTGCTTCCCTTGCCGTTGCCTTCCTGCATATCGATATTCAGCTTCTGCTGCTGGTTGGCTTCGGACAGCTTCGACAGTGTCTTGTCGCCGTAGAGCACATAGGCCGAGCGGTAGGCGCCGGTGAAGTCGCCTTTTTTCGTCCCGCTGGCCACATAGACGATGTCCTCGCAGCCGTCCCGGTCCACATCGCCCACCGCCATCGAGAACGTCATTCCTTTGCTGCCCATCGCCAGGTCGGAGGCGCTGGGCGCAGATGTCTGGCCTGCATTATAAGTCGGATCGCCGAAGGGTACGTTGACCGGCGCTTTCCAGCCGCCGGAGGCCTCCCAGGTTTGCCAGTCGGCGCCGGCGATCAGCGAAAAGACGGAGAGATGAGATTTCCCTTTCGGCGCCACGATGATCTCGTCAAAGCCGTCCCCGTCGAGGTCGGCGCAGGCCAGGTCATAGCAGTAAAAAAGATCCTTGACATAATCGGCATCGCCTGTCTTGGTGTCAACCCTTCCGAAGGAGGCCACCGGGGTCATCCACCTGTTGTCGTCGGCATTGCAGACGAACAGCACCACATCGAGAGAGTCGTCGCTGCCTATTCTGACGTTGGCGAGGCAGAGCACCGCCAGCTGGTTCTTGCGGCCGTCGCCGTTAAAATTGCCCTCGTAAAGCTTGAGTACGCGCTTCAGCGATACGTTCGTTCGTTCGGTTTCTTCGAGCGTGTAATCGCCCAGCCAGAACTCGCTGCCGCCGGGAAGCGCCCGGGCGGTGTAGCCGTTCGCCGCGGTGGGTTCCATGCCCAGCGTACCGTATTGGCCGAAGATAAAATTTTTCTCACCCATGCCTACGCCGCCCACAAGCGGCTCGCAAACCGTCAGCAGCGGCGCGCCGTCGCGGTAGGGCAGCTTGCCCGCGGCCGCGCCGGGCACAACCCGGGCGTCGGGCTCGCCAAAAATATCCCTGAAGATGTCCGACCCGCTTGCGGGTATGATGAACACGGGCAGCATGGCCAGCGCCATGGCCCCCGCCAGCAGCATGGCCAGCAGTTTTTTCCCCGGCTTGTTCTTTACTTTCATTATGAAATTCCTCTTCTCTTTCACTTGGCTTTTCTTTGGAAATTGCCGCTTCCATTGTACTACAAAAAAATAAAAAAGCGCGAAGGTTACATAATCTTCACGCTTTTCCCTGGAACTCCCTTTATTTCCCTGCTATGACTCGCTAAAGCAATACCCGTCGCCCCGTATCACGGCGATCGTGAAGCCGCTTCGGGCGTCCTCCAGGTGCTTGCGCAGGCCGGAAACGTGCTTCTTCAGCGTGCGGTTGTCGGCGCCCAGGGGTGCTTTCCACACCCTTTCATAGAGGTAGTCCGCCCGCAGCACACGCCCCTCGTTCTGGATGAACAGCAGCAGCAGCGAGAACTCCTTCTGCGTCAGCAGCATGTCCTCCCCCCGCAAAAACGCCGTCATCGCCGCGAGGTCCAGGGTCAGCGCGCCTTTCGTCACGCTCTCCGGCACCCGCTCCGCGCTGCGGAACATGGTATCCACCCGCGCCAGCAGCACCTCATAGTCGAAGGGCTTCGCGATATAGTCGTTCGCCCCGGCCCGCAGTCCCTTCGCGATATCGGCGGGCCGCCCCCACGCGGTCAGCAACAGCACGGGGATCTGGCTGCCCGCGTCCCGCAGCTCCCGCAGCAGGTCAAGCCCCAGGCCGTCCGGCAGCATGATGTCCAGCACGACGGCGTCCGGGGCGCACCGGGCCAGAAGGTCCCGCGCCTGCGCCAGGGTTTCGGCGGTGAGCGCGCGGTAGCCTTGGTTCTCCAGGGCGTCGCGGTTGTTGTGCAGGATCGTCAGGTTGTCCTCGACGCAGAGGATCGTTTTCATAGGCTTCCCTCCCCGGACGGGCTATCCTCCAGGGCCTTATTGATCATCTCCGCCATGCGCATGATTTCCGCCTGCGATTCCTTCAGGCGTTCGCCCGCTTGCTCCGGCGCCATGCCCGTCACCTGGATATTTGTGGACACCACCGTGAGCGGGGTGAGCAAATCTTGGCTCATTTTGTGGTAGAATTCGGTTTCCGCGGCCAGCAGCTCGGCTTTCTGCCGGGTTTGCGCCAATTCGCTTTCGGTTTTCGCGAAGCCGAAGAACAGCGCGATCATGTTCATATACATAAACAGCAGCATCCCGATGGTGATGCTGTCCTCGAAGCGCGGGTAGAAGGTAAACAGGTAATGGAGCTGGTCGTTTACGGCGGCCAGCATAAAGCAGAGCATCCCGAGCAGAATGGACAACCGCTCCACGCCGCCTGTCCTGATTTTCCAGGCAAGCCGAACGAGGACCCACAGCCCGCCCGCAACCCAAACGAGGGCAAAATAAGGATTAAACATGGAGAAGAACAGCGGCTTCGTTACAAGTACAAGCAGGCCATAAACCGCCGACGCGCCCAGCAATACGCCGAAGACGGGGCCGGGCATGGTTTCAGGGTATAGCCGCCTGAAATATAGAACGGCGAATACGACAATCAAAATCAGGCTCAGGTATTCCATCCGGATCGCCGCGTACCAGTTGAGGTTTTGCACAAATTCCATGATGGGCTTGTCTCCGGTGACCAGGCTGCGTACGGCGATCATCAGGGCGAGCATGGCGTACCACAGGAAATACCGCCGCCTGGAGAAGAAGATAAACATTCCGGCAAACAGCAGGGCCACGGTGATCAGGCAGCCGATCTCCGCCATCGCGCCGGATTGCCTGTGCAGGCGCAAGCTTTGAATCAACGGCGCTTCGCCCACCGAAAAGGAGTACGCCCCGCCGCCGTCCTTCATCTGGAAGTTGGACACCTGAAAGACGACCTCGGTTTGCCCGGTCCGCGGCGTGAAGTAATAGGCGTACATTTTTGTGCGGGGAACCGTCGCGTCGGCGGATATATCGGGGCTGCCGATTACGCCCGCCAGCTCGCCGTTGATAAAGGTACGCTGCGAAAACAGAAAGCTCCTCCCGGTGATGCCATAGGTTTTGCCGGGGGGCAGCAGGACAGTGACGCGGTATGTACCGAACGCCGCGGGGTTTTCATTGACGTTATATACAGGCGCGATTGTATTGCCCGAAGCGAAGTCCTCCGGGGCATAAAGATGCCCGGGATAGTATTCCCAATCGATGGAGTGGATACGGGCGCGCTCTTTGGATAGGTCAAACCCGGACGGGTCGGCCACGCCCCGCTCGGTAAGAGGCTCGTTGGCGTCAATCTCCATTAAGGGCTGGTAGGCGATAAACACCGCCAAAAGCAGGGCGATGTACAGGATGGCTTTGAGGATTTGGGCACGCATGGCTGGCCTCCTTCCAAGTCCTTTGCATCATTATATCACCTGTCTCATGAAAGCGCAAGAATTATCTGGACAAGGCCGCCTATATAAGATATAATTGGAACAGAAGTGGTTACCGCCGGAATATCAGTGAACGGAGAATTACATTCATGAGCAAAAAGCACAAGCCAAAGCCCCCACAGAAAAAGCCTGAAGCGCAGGCGCGCTCAAAAACGCCTTCAGAAATTAATCCGGAGTTTCAGCAAGCACTGGAAAAGCAGTACGGCAGCACCCTTAATCTGTCCGATATGCCGGACGAGATGAAGCTGTCGGCTAAAATGATTGATCTTGTGGAGCCCTTCACCGATGAAGGGCTGCCCAGTTCTGTAT
>WQTL01000388.1 GCA_009786275.1 Bacillota bacterium
AGCTTGCGCAGGCGCCTGGTGCCGGCAAGCAGCAGGCAGACACCCAACCCCGCCACGAGCCAATCCTGCCAGGGGAGGATCTGTACGGCCTGCGCCAGGGCGGCAAACCGGGGCTGCACAAAGGCGGACGCGAAGCGCGAAAACGTCAGCGGCACATCCGCGTAGATATCGAAAGCGCGGATGAAGGCCATGAGCAGGAAGGTGCGGACAATCTGGAAGGCGTCGTATGCCTTGCCCTGCATCTTCGGGAAACGCTTGTGGAATTTCTCGTAGAGGGGCTGGAGCTCCTGGGAGATTAATATAACAATGCCGTTGGCGACGCCCCAGACGATGAAGTTCCACGCCGCGCCGTGCCAGATACCCGTGACGAACCAGGTGACCATCGTGGCGATATAGACGGGGATGCGCCGCTTGGCCCCCCGGGATTTCAAATGCCCTGTCAGCTTTTGCAGCGGCTTCGCGACGGAGATCGGATAGAACACGTAGTCCCGGAACCACGTGCCCATGGTGATGTGCCAGCGCCGCCAGTATTCGAAGATATTTTTCGAGCGGAAGGGCGAGAGGAAGTTCTCCTCCATCTGGATGCCGAAGCACTCGGCGACGCCGATGGCGATGTCGATCCCGCCGGTGAAATCGCAGTAGAGCTGCGCGGCGTAGACGATCATGGTGAACAGGGCCGCCGCGCCGCTCTGCCCCCGGAGCTCCGGCATGGCCAGCCGCAGCCTGTCGGCGATCACCAGCTTCTTGAAAAAGCCCAGGATGATGCGCTGCGCCCCGGATTGGAAGGCCGCCCAGTCGAACTTATGCTGCCCGAAGAGGCTTTCGCTGATGTAGTCGTAGCGGCTGATGGGGCCCATCCACACCTGCGGGAAGAAAATCGTGAACAGGGCCAGCTTGGCGGGGTTCTTCTGCGCCGCGGCCTTGCCCCAGAAGACATCGATGAGATAGCCCATGATACGGAATGTGTAATACGAGATCCCCAGGGGCACGATGACGTTGATATGCAGGATATCTTGCAAATTGGTGGACTTGAAGACGATCATGACCGCCATGATGCCGAGGTTCACCGCCAGCCCTAAGATGAGCCAGCGGCGCTGCGCGCGTTTTTGCTTCGCGTTGTAGGCCTTGCGCTCCTCCCGGGAAAGCTGCGCGCGGTGCTCCGCCACGTATGTTTTTTGCTTGCCCTGCATGGCGCCGATGCGCCAGGCGATCAGCCAGGTGCTGACCACCGTGAAGGCCACATAGCACAGCCCCTGCCAGCCGTCATAAGCATAAAAGCCCAGGCTGGCCAGCAGCAGCAGGGGCCACTGGGCCTTTTTGGGCAGGGTGTAGTACAGCACGAACACCAGCGCCAGCCCGCCGATGAACGCTATGCTCGTCAGCGGCAATTATTCGTCCTCCAGACGCTGGATCAGCTCCCAGATGGCCGCGGCCGAATGGAAGTGCTCCGGGTCGCCCATCAGGCTGGGCGGGAACTCCACGTCGAACTTCTCCTCGATGGCGGTGATGAGCTCCACCATCTCCATGGACTGGATCAGCGGGCCGTCCACGCGGGCGTCGTAGGTGGCGAAGTCCACGTCGGGATAGAGGTCGTTGAGGATGGCTAATAATTCGTCCATAAGTGCTCCTTTGGTGAATTTGTAGAGACGCACGGCAGTGCGTTCTCCGCACAAAAACAGCCTATCGGGAGACGCACTGCCGTGCGTCTCTACACCATATATCTTTCCTTTAAGCCATTGCGATCGATCTTGCCGTTGGGCGTCAGGGGCAGGGTTTCCAGCTGATGCGTCACGTTGGGCATCATATATTGCGGCAGCTTGGTTTTGAGGGCCTCGTTTAACTCCGCGCGTGAAATCGTGCCGGCGTAGCACAGCACGATCTTCTTTTTCGCGTCGTCGAACAGGCAGCAGGCCGCGTGCACGCCCTCCACGCTGTGGGCGGCGGACTCGATCTCCCCCAGCTCGATGCGATACCCCGCGCGCTTGATCTGGTAGTCTTTTCTCGAGAGGAACATCAATTCGCCCACGTCGTTGTACTGCGCAAGGTCGCCCGTGCGGTAGATTTTCTCGTCAAAATGCGTATTCAACGGGTTCTGCGTGAAGCTCTGGGCGGTGCGCTCCGGGTCGGCGTAATAGCCCAGGGTCAGACACGTGCCCCGGATGCAGATCTCGCCGGGCAGGCCGGGCGCTTCGACGCGCGCGTTGTTTTCATCCAAAAGAAACACGTCGGTGTTCCTGAACGGCCCGCCGATGGGCACTTTGTCGCCGTCGAAATCCCGGGGCAGCTCGTAGTAGCAGCTCATGCCGGTGGCCTCGGTGGGGCCGTAGAGGTTGAGGAAGCGCGCCTGCGGGCAGGCCTTCCGCCAGGCGTTGAGCTGCTTGCCGGGGAACACCTCGCTGCCGAAGGCGATGGTACGCAGGTACTCCGGTCTTATCTCGTCGAGGATACGCAGGGCGGCGACCATCGTGAAGGCCGAGGCCACCCAGCACACGGTGTTGACGCGCTTCGCGTTGAGGAATTCGACAAGCTTCGACGGGAAGCTAAAATAGCTTTTGGGCACGAACCAGGTGGTCGCGCCGAACATCAGCGTGGGGAAAAGCTCCTTCAGGCAGGCGTCCACGTAGAGCGGGGCCTGGTTGCCGAAAATCGTGTCCTCGTCGATTCGCAGCACGGCGCTGAGGTTTTCCACATAGTCGATCACCGAGCGGTGGCAGGCCGCCACGCCCTTCGGCTTGCCCGTGGAGCCCGAGGTGAACACCACATAGATGGGGTCGGTGTCGATGGCTTTCGCGCGTATTTTGTGCAGGGCGGGCGCGTCAACTTCAGTTTGAATTAAGTCATCGTAAAGCAGCGCCGTGCCGTGGAAATCCAGGCCCTCCAGGGCGGCACGCGTGCTCCGGTCGTAGATCACCGCGCGGGGCCGCAGCATGCCGAAGATGAGCTCGATGCGGTGGCGGGGCATCTCCTCGTCCAGGGGGACGTAGAAGCAGCCGGCCCGCAGCGTGCCGAAAAAGGCCGACACCGCCGCCGGGCCCTTGCCCATGAAGACCACCACGGGTTCGCCGTAAAAGCCCCCCAGCGCCAGGGCCGTGCCCACCGCCCGCGAGCGCCTGTCCAGCGTGCCGAAGCAAAGCTGCAAATCGTCGCCGCAGAAGGCGGGCTTGTCCGGCAGCCGCGCGGCGATCTCGTCCAAGTATTCCAAAACGTTGATGCGCTGCATGTGTTCCCCTAACTGTCAACTGTCAACTGCAGTAGTTCTTCCGCCAATACACGCATGGCGTCGATATATAATGCCGGCAGGCCCTCCCGGGCGAAGAGAGACAGCTCCGTGCAGCCGAGGACGACCTTCTCCGCGCCCCGCGAAACCAGCGGCGCGGCCAGGGCCTCGAGGACCTGTACGTCCGGCATGCGGCCCGATTTGATGCCGTAGATCACGTCCATCAGGGCGCGGCGGCCCTCCTTCGAGGGCAGCAGGGGGGCGACGCCCTCTTTTTCCAGCGCGGCGGCGAAGGCCCCGGAGACATAGCTGCCCTCGGTGGCCAGCAGCGCCGCTTTGGTCACACCCTCCCGGCGCAGGGCCTTCGCGGTGAGCGCCAACATATTGAGCACCGGCACGCCCGCCGCGGCCTGCATCTCGCGATAAAAGTGGTGGGCCGTGGCGCAGGGCACGGCGATGACGCCGGCGCCGGCGCGCTCCAGCAGGGCGGCGCCCTCCATCAGCGCGGGCAGGGGGGATTCCCCTCGGCCCAGCAGATATGCCGAACGGTCGGGGATGGAGGCCTTGCTGTACAGCAGGACGTCCGGGTGGTCCTGGTCCCGTTCGGCGGGGCACAGGGAGATCAGCAGGTCGTAGAAATAGCAGCTGGCGGCAGGGCCGAGGCCGCCGAGGATTCCCAGTGTGGTCATTCTACGATTACAACTCCCTCCGGCAGCATCTCCGGCTTATAGGTGTAGAAATCGGGCTGGTGGGTGGCGCTGCAGAAGGCCTGCGCCTGGGATTCGGTCATCATGAAGCCGTTGTTGGGGCGGTATTGCGCGGCCTTCACCCGCGTGCAGTCGTAGTGCCGCCAGCCGTCGCCCAGGTTCAGCAGCATCCAGTAGTGCGCCATGTCCGTGCCGGGGATGCGCTCCAGGTCGATGCCCTCGATGCCCACGCGGCTGAGCAGGTACTTCGAAAGGGCGAAGTAGGTGTAGCAGTCTCCCTGGCGCAGCTTCAGGCCGTTGTACGCGCCGTCGAGGATGTCCTCCTTCTCGCCGTCGTTGATATAGGCGATGTTGGCGTTCACCCAGGTGTGGATGGCCTTGGCCTTCTGGGTGTCGGTCATGCCCTCGGTGATGATCTCCGCCAGGAGGGGGTCGGCCAGGGCGTCCACCTTGTCCTTGCCCACGGGCAGCACGGTGACCTTCACCCGCGCCTCCACGGTCTGGCCGGCGCCGTCCACGGCGCTGTAGAGCGCGGAGTACTCCCCGGGGAAGTCGGCGTTCACCCCGCTGCTGTCCACCTGAAGCTCGATCTCGTTGCCCCGGGCGTCGTAGGCCTTGACCCCCGCGCGGTAGGCGATGGCGCTGTAGCGCTCCGCCTCGATATCCTGCGCGCCCACGATGATGGGCGTCACGGCGTCGCCGGTGATCTTGAGGGTCGTTTTGATTTCGGTCTTGTTGCCGCCCGCGTCGGTGACGATCACGGTGACGTCCTGCGTGCCCCGCAGGAAGAAGTCCGGCGGCGCGGCGAAGCGCAGCGTCACCTTCGAGCGGTCGGTCACGTTCTGCACGAAGTCCTCGGGCGTCCACACCTGCCCGGGCTGGCCCTCGCGGCTGACGGCCTTGGCGCTGGGCGGGATGGTATCCGCCACCACCAGCGTGAGCTCGAAGTTCTGCCGGTCCATGCGCAGGGTGACGGGGAATTTCCCCAGGGCGTTGAGCTGGGGCGGGGGCTCGGCGAAGGAGACGGTGGCGGTATTGGCGCTGTCCAGCAGCAAATCCTGCGCGGTGAGCAGCGTGGGGGCCGCCCCGAGCTCGAAGGTGAGCTCCTTCAGGCGCAGCAGCCGCAGCCGGGAGGTGACGCGGCCCCTGTGGCCCTGCGCGTCGGTGAGCAGAAGCCGGACGCGCTGCGTGCCGTGCTTGCCCATGTCCGGGGCCTTGCGGAAGCTGACCTTCACGCCCTCGGGCGCGTGCACAAAATCCTCCGGGGCAAGGGTGCACAGCCCCGAAAGGCTGACCCGCTCGGCGGCCTCCGCCTTGATTTTCCCGCCGGGCAGCACGAGGCAGAGGATCAGCACGGCCGCCGCGGCCAGCACCGCGCCGGCGACCACCAGCATTTTTCTTCTGGTCAAGATATTTCCCCTCTTTCACATCACGAAACATCCTGTTTAATATGAATCACACACTTTATAAGTATACTATATATGCATGCATTTGTCAATAGCTGCGCAAGATTTTGCGCTGGCGTATGATTTTACGCTGGCGTATGATTTTACGCAGGCTCTTGCAAAACGGGCGTGGGTGTGGTAGAATAGTAAAAAACGAACGGAGTTCCTATGACAAGCAAAGAGCGCGCGTCGCTGCGCGGGCAGGCCAACACGTTACAGGCGGTGTTCCAGGTGGGCAAGGAGGGCGTGACCCCCGCGGTGGCCGCCCAGATGCTGGAGGGCCTGCGCACCCGCGAGCTGATCAAAGGCAAGGCGCTGCTGGAAAGCTGCCCCCAGGCCCCGCGTGAGGCCGCCGAGGCCCTGGCCGCCCTGACCGGAAGCGAAGTGGTGCAGGTGGTGGGCGGCGGCATGGTGTTCTTCAAGGAGAACCCCGAGCTGCGCAAAAAACTGGCGGAAAAGGCGGAACAGGCGAAGAGGGCGAAGAAAACTAGTAAAAAGATAAAATGAGAATGCAGAAATAAGCGAAGGGGAAATCGTATGTCCGAAACCATCACCAAATGCGCCCTCGTCGTCGGCGGGAGCCGCGGTATCGGCCGCGCCACCTCCGTGCTGCTTGCCGAGGAGGGTTATGACGTCGCGTTCACCTACAACACCTGCGAGGAGGCCGCCGCCGAAACCGCGCGGGAGATCGCGGCGATGGGGCGGCGCTGCTTCTACTACCGGGCCAATATGGAGGAGCGGGACGCCCCGCAGGAGACCGTGGCGCGGGCCGCCGCGGACCTGGGCCGTATCGACGCCCTGGTGACCGTGGCGGGCCTGACAAGGTTCAGCAGCACGGCGGACCTGACGGCGGACAAGCTTGATTTGCTGTACAACTGCGACTACCGGGCGGTGCTGCTGTGCGCCGGGGCGGCCGCAAGGCATATGATAGACAGGGGCATCAAGGGCAATATCGTGCATATCTCCTCCGTCCACTCCTTTGTGGCATGGGCGGACGACAGCGCCTACGGGGGCCTGAAGGCCGCCATCAACCGCAGCACGCAGTCCGAGGCCCTGGACTTGAGCCTGTACGGCATCCGCGTCAACTGCGTATCCCCGGGGATGACCAGCGTGCGCGGGCCGGACAGCCCGGAGAACCTGGGCCGCGAATGGGCCCGCAAGATCCCCCTGGGGCGCTACGGCTGCGCCCGCGACATCGCCAACGCCGTCGCGTTTTTGCTCAGCGACAGGGCCTCGTACATCACGGGCGTGACCCTGAAGGTGGACGGCGGCATGAGCCTGCCCGCCATGAACGACGACTCCTCCCCCGAGGCGGGCTACGGCTGGG
>WQTL01000389.1 GCA_009786275.1 Bacillota bacterium
TGGCGACGCCCTTGCCGCACCAGCCGTAGCCCGCCACGACCACGGTCTTCCCCGCGATAATCAAATTCGTCGTGCGGTCAATGCCGTCGAAGACGCTCTGGCCCGTGCCGTAACGATTGTCGAATAAGTGCTTGCAGTCGGCGTCGTTGACGCGGATCATGGGGAAGCGCAGCCGCTTCGCTGTTTCCATCGCTTGCAAGCGCAAAATCCCGGTGGTGGTCTCCTCGCACCCGCCGATGACTTTACCCAGTAAATGTGGATAGTCTTGGTGTATCTTACCGACCAAATCGCCGCCGTCGTCGATGATGATATCCGGCCCGGGCTCCAGCACGGCGCGCACATGGGCCTCGTATTCCTCCGCCGCCGCGCCGTACCACCCGAATACATTCAGGCCGTCCTCCGCAAGGGCCGCCGCCACATCGTCCTGGGTCGAAAGCGGATTGCTGCCCGTGACCCACATCTCCGCGCCGCCCGCCGCGAGAACCTTGCACAGGTACGCCGTCTTGGCCTCCAGGTGTACGGAAAGCGCGATCCTCAGTCCCGCGAAGGGTTTCTCCCGCGCGAATTCACTTTCCAGGCCGCGCAGCAGCGGCATATTGCGCCGCACCCAATCGATTTTTTGATGACCGGCCGGGGCCAGGGCGGGGTTACGGATGTGGGTCATGAGGCACCTCCAGTCCCAGCTTCTCGCGCAGTTCAGCCAGCGGCGGGAAAGATTTAATCTCGGCGGCGTAATAAAGGGCTTTTTGCATCAACGCTTCATCAATATACGTTTCCCTTGGATATCTGGGCTGCACTGAATATGGGTTCAATATACCGCAGGCTTTCATCAATTGCGCAAAGCGTTTATCTTGTTGTACACAAAGCACGCACAGCTCTCTCAAGTCATGCGTCTTCGGAGGCAATGAATTTGCTGCATATACAAGATAACCCTTCAGGTATTTTTCCGCAGCCTGCTGGCAGTTGAAGCAAATATCCTCCAGGGGTGTCGGGCGATAGTATTTTTCCAGATGCGATGCAATCCCCAAATTGCGATCCGCAAACGAAATCCATTCCATAATAAAATTTTTATCCATACAGCAACCTCCCCTGCTGCGCAATAACTTTTTGCAATGTCGGGCCCTGTTTTCGGTAATGAAATATGCTGGAACGACCCACCAGCATGTCGATCGGCTTACTTACCTTGCGAAACACCTTGTCCATGATTTCAACTTCAACATCAATCGGATTCTCCTCCACGCTGTCCGGAATCACCACAAAAATATCCAGGTCGCTGTCCTCCCGGGGCGTGCCGTAGGCATAGGAACCAAAGAGATAAATCGCCTCTGCGGGCACTGTTTCCAACACCCCCTGTTTGATGATCTCCAATTCTTTTTCAATACGTTCATCCATGCCTGCACACCCTCTCCGCGATCCGCTGCGCCTCTCGGCGCACCCTCTCCTCGTCTATCCTCGTCAATACGCCGTTTTCCATCAGAATCTCGCCGTCCACCAGCACGGTGTCCACCTCGTTGCCCTGCGCGCCATAGCACAGCGCGGCCAGGAGGTTCGAGCGCGGGCTGAAGTGGCTGTAATTTAAGTTGAGTATCGCCAGGTCGGCCTTCTTGCCCGGCTCGATGGAGCCGATCTCATCACCCAAACCCAGCGCTTTCGCGCCGCCCATCGAGGCGATATGCAGCCCCCGCGCGGCGGGCACGCACTCGGCGTCCTCGCCCCACCCCTTGTGCACCAGGCAGAGAACTCCCAGCTCGCGGATCATGTTCAGGCTGTTGTTGCTGGCCGCGCCGTCGGTGCCCAGGGCCACGTTGACCCCCGCCGCCAGGAGCTTCTTCACCGGGGCCGCGCCGTTGGCCAGCTTGAGGTTGCTCACCGGGTTGGTGGCCACGCTCACGCCGTATTTGGCGGCTATCGCGATGTCGCTGTCCGTGATGTGCACGCAGTGGGCCGCCACGGTCGGCAGCTCAAACAGGCCCGCGCTTTCGAAATACTCGAACGGGGTCATGCCGTATTTTTCGGCGATCTGCGCGTTCTCGTCGCGGCTTTCGCTGATATGTGTGTGGATCCCCACGCCCAGTTCCTTTGCCCGCCCGGCGATCAGCCGGATATATTCCGGCGCGCAGGTGTAGGCCGCGTGTGGGGCCAATAGGAAGGAAAGCCTGCCGTTCTCCGCGCCGTTCCATCTGCGTATGTCCGCCGTCGCGGCATCCAGCCTGGTCAGTCCCGCGGGGTCCTCGCGGCTCTCCCCCAGCAGCCCCTGCGAAAGCACCGCGCGTATGCCGCTCTCCGCGCAGGCGCGCACGATGTCCTCCATGAAGTAATACATCTCATTGAAGCAGGTCGCGCCGCTGTGCAGCATTTCGCAGACGGCGAGCATCGTGCCCCAGTAGCAGTCCCCCGCTTGCAAACGATCCTCCATGGGGAAGATATGGTCGTACAGCCATGTCATGAAGGGCAGGTCGTCCGCGCGGTTGCGCAGCAAGGTCATGGGCGTATGGGTGTGGGCGTTCACCAGCCCGGGGATGACCAGCTTATCCGCGCCGGCTATGGTCCTGTCGGGCGCGAACCCCGCCGGGGCTTGCCCCACAAACGCGATGCGATCGCCCTCTATGCCGATGTCGCACTGCTTCACCGCGGGCAAGCCAGATTCATCCGGCACCGCCGCGCTGATACTTTTGAGCAGAATCGTCACTTCGTTGCTCCTTTCCATGCCTATCCAATTGTATTATAACACATCCCGGCGCAAAGTGCAATATTTTTATCTCTTGCCATCCGCGCCTTCTATATGTATAATAAGTCAGGAGGTGAACCCATGCGCGCTCTGCTCGATCCGTTGCTCCCATTATGGGGCACATGCGAATACGATGGCGGCACCGCCGTCGCGGCGGCGTTCCCCTATCTGCTGCCGGAGGAATACTATGCCGGGCGCAACGTCTCGCGCTACGCCGTGGTGCGGGATTACCACGCGGTCTGCGGCGCGCGCCTGGAACGCGCCTGCGCCCTGCTGCGCGCGGCCTTCCCCGGCGAGGAATTCCATTGGCACTGCGACAGCAACGCCCTGCCGGAGGCCGCCCTTGCGGAGCAGGCGGGCTTGGGCATACGCGGCAAGCACAACCTGCTCATCACGAAGGAATACGGCACCTGGGTGTTCCTCGGCGAAATCGTGACGGCAGCAAAACTGCCAATGCTGAATGCTAAATGCACAATGCACAATTGCCAAAGCTGTAGCGCCTGCGCTGCCGCCTGCCCAACAGGAGCTTTAAGCGAATCCGGCTTTGCCAAAGAAAAATGCCTGTCGCGCATCACGCAGCGCAAAGGCGCGCTCTCATCGGAGGAGGAAGCCCTCATGCGGCTTACCGGCACCGCCTGGGGCTGCGACCTGTGCCAGGAGGCCTGCCCGCACAATCAAAACGCGAAAATCGCGCCATTACCTGAATTTCTACTTGACCCCATCGCGCATATAACAGAGGATACCCCTCTCGCGGGCCGGGCCTTCGCCTGGCGTGGGGAGGCGGTGATCCGCAGGAATATTCGCGCACTGCATAATAATGCTTGCTTTTGCGGCGCGCTGCCAGTATAATAGAGAACAGTTTCCAATGGAGGTACTATTATGATCCTGAAGCTCGAAGAAAACCGCGTCTGGCGTCTCTACACCGGCGGCAAGCTGCTCGACGCCCTGCATGGCCGCGAAGGCGAGGACGGCTGCTACCCGGAGGACTGGCTGGCCTCGGTGGTGGAGGCCATCAACCCGCCCCGGGAGGGCGCGCCGAAGCATGAGGGCCTCAGCCGGGCCGTGTTGGCCTGCGGCGAGACCGCCTACCTGCGCGACCTCATCGATACCCCCTTTAACGTGCTCACGAAATTCCTCGATTCCGCCGTGCGTCTGCCCATCCAGGTGCACCCGGACAAAGCCGCCGCCCGGCGGCTGTTCCACAGCGAATACGGCAAGACCGAGGCCTGGGTCATCCTCGGCGGCCGCGAGATCGGCGGCGAAGCGCCGTACATCCTCATGGGTTTTCAAGAGGAAGTCACCCCAGCCCTCTTGAAAGACTTGTTCGACAGGCAGGACATTGAGGGCATGGCGGCCTTGCTGCACAAGATTCCCGTGCAGCCTGGGGAGGTCTATCTCATCCGGGGCGGCTCGCCCCACGCCATCGGGGCGGGGGTGCTGCTGCTGGAAATCCAGGAGCCCACGGACTACACCGTGAGCCTTGAAACCCGCGACACCCGGGGCAACGAAGTCCCCGAGCAGCTCATTCACCAGGGCCTGGGCTTCGAGAAGATGTTCGAATGCTTCCATTACACCGCGCAGTCGCTCGAAGGGCTTCTTCAAAGCGTGCGCATGCAGCCCAAGGCGCTCTCCCCCGGCTATGAAGAGCTCATTTCCTATGACGACACCCCTTGCTTCTGCCTGCGGCGCATGCAGGTTTCAGGGGTCAGGATACAGGATACAGGGGAACTGCCCTACACCCTCGCCGTAACGAAAGGCAAGGGCACGGTCAACGGCGTTGCCGTGCGGCAGGGCGATTGCCTGTTCGTGTCGGCGGGGCAGGAAGCGTACGAAATCGAAGGTGAAATGGAACTGCTGCAATGCCTGCCGCCGCAACAAATGTAGAGACGCACAGCAGTGCGTCTCCGCCTCAAACACTGCCACCCTCTCTTGCGCAGCGGCAGAGGGGGAGAATCAAAAAGGAGACCCCATGAACTTTACCTGCGTCAACAACAGCACCGGCGCCCTGGAGGGCTTCTGCCTGGTGAAGGCCGTGGAGCAGAAAACCAACGTGAAGGGCCAGGCCTTCCTGGACCTGACCCTCATGGACGCCGGGGGGGAGGTCAACGCCAAGCTGTGGGACTACCGGCCGGAGACCCACGGCGCGGTGAACATGAACGACCTCGTGAAGGTGCGCGGCACGCTGTCGGTCTACAACGGGCAGGACCAGTTCCGCGTGGAGCGCCTGCGCCAGGTGACGGACAAGGACGCCGTGCGCATGGAGGATTTCGTGCCCTCCGCCCCCCTGCCCGGTGAGGCGATGCTGGCGGAAATCCTGGCGGCCGTGCGTGATTTCAAAAATGAGCCGCTTAAACAGCTGGTGCTCTCCATCCTGGAGGAAAAAAAGGAGACGCTGCTCTTCTGGCCGGCGGCGTTCCGCTTGCACCACGCCGTACGCGGCGGTCTGCTGTGGCACACGCTGTCGATCCTGCGCCTGGCGCAGTCCGTGGCGGCGCTCTACCCCGAGGTCAACGCCGACCTGCTCTTCGCCGGTGTGATTTTGCACGACATCGACAAAACCAACGAATACGAGGTGCCCGCCACGGGGCTGGCCACGGGCTACACCCTCAAGGGGAACCTCGTGGGCCACCTGGTGGGCGGCGCGGTGTATATCGAGCAAAAGGCGAAGGAATTCGGCCTGCCGCAGGAGACCCTGCTGCTGCTCCAGCACATGCTCATCTCCCACCACGGCGAACCCGAGTTCGGCGCGGCCATGCGGCCTATGTTCCTGGAGGCAGAGCTCCTTTCCGAGCTGGACTTGATGGACGCGCGCGTCAACGAGATCGCCACGGCGATGCAGGGCGTGCAGCCGGGGGAGTTCTCGAATAAGATATGGGCATTGGACAATCGCAAGTTTTATAAGCCGAGGTAGCTTTTTCCATGCAGAACATCCGCATCCGTTTTTCCAAGCGCGGCCGCGCGAAATATATCTCCCACCTGGATTTGATGCGCGCCATGAGCCGCGCCGTGCGCCGGGCGGGCTTGCCCATCTGGTACACCGAGGGCTTCAACCCGCACCCGTATTTGTCCTTCGCGCTGCCGCTCCCCCTTGGGCAGGAGGGTTTGCGCGAGGCCATGGATCTGCGCCTTCTCGAGGACATGCCCCTCGATGAAGCCGCGCGCCGCTTTGACGGCGTTCTTCCCGAGGGCATTGAAATATTATGCGCAACGCAGCCCTGGTGCGGCCCGGGGGAAATCGCCGCGGCGGAATACGAGATCGCCCTGCCCCAGGGCGACGCCGCCGCCATGCAGGCTCTGCTGGAGGAAGGGAATCTCACGGCGAAAAAGATGGGCAAGCAGGGCCACCGCAAGGTCGAGAAGGAGATCGCGCTGGCCCCGTTGATTTTGAATTACGCCCTGCGGCCCGGCGAGGGGGAAGTCCACCTCGCCTGCACCCTTGCCGCCGGCAGCGAAGCGAACCTGAACCCCGCCCTGCTGTGCGAGGCGCTGGGCTGCGATACGCCGCAAATCACCCGCACGCGGCTGCTGCGGGCGGACGGCAGCGAATGGGAATGATAGATTTTAGATATTAGATATTAGACATTAGACGTGCCGGCCTGCACATCTAAAATCTAATATCTAAAATCTATTTTCTAGCATCGCGCATATCACGGTCAGGTCGTCCTCGCGCTCGCTGCCCTGCCGGTTTTGCACCGCCACGGAGGCCAGATGCTCGGCCAGGGCCTGCATAGCGGTGCCCTCCCACCGCTCCAGCTCGGCGCACAGCCAGTCCTCCGCGCCGCATAGCACGCCGTCGGAAACCAGCACGAGGATGTCGCCGGCCTCCAGCATCGCGCGCTGGCGGGCGGGGCGGATTTCGCGCAGAATTCCCGCCGGCAGGGCGCTGAGTTCCACGCACGTGGCCTTGCCGCGGCGGCGCAGGTAGCTCGGCGCGCCGCCCGCCTTGCAGAACTCGACCTCGCCGGTGTACAGATT
>WQTL01000390.1 GCA_009786275.1 Bacillota bacterium
AAAGCTGTTTAGTTCCAGGACTCATTTCCGCAGGAAAGCCGGGGCAGGAAGCAAGGGGAAGGCATTTGGGTGATCGGGAAATACCGAGCGTAGCATCCGCAAGGACCGTACTATTGGACGAAGCCGGAGGGAAGCTAGGGAAGAGCGGCTAAAACGTTTTTCGCGGCAGAAAACGTTTTATGGGCAGAAAAACGTTTTTTAACGGTTCGGCAACGACGTCGGGCAACATAAAGAGTTCTGTCACCTTCCGTTATCTCTATGAAATTCGTCTGCAGCCCTCTCTACTTCTCTAATGTACTTGGACACTGTTATTTCCTCCTAATAAGACAAAATCTCATAGCTAATGAATGTCACAGCCTCGGGTCCACCGGCTCGCTTTCCAGCGCCAGCACACCGAAGACACATTCATGGGTTCGATACAGCGGCTCCTGCTGCACGAACCTGTTCAAAGATTCGATCCCCAGGGCGAATTCCTTCTGCGCCAGCCCGCGCTTGCGGGAAAGCGAACGCTTTTTCAGGCGCTCCAGGTTGCCCGGCAGGGTGTACTCCGGGCCGTAGATGATGCGCAAATATTCCCGGCCCCGGCACTTGACGGCGGGCTGCAAAATACCCCGCTGCCCCCTGGCGATGAAGTCAAAGGGCTTGATCACCATGCCCTCACCGCCGGAAGCGGTCAGGTTTTCCCACCAGACGATGCCGGTTTGCACACTTGCTTCGTCGGCGAGCTCCACCAGAATATGCTCCGTTGCCATCAGTACCGGGTCGCTGTGGGCGATGCATTGTTTAATTGTGTCCATGTGCCAAGTGTGATCCCGCCCGGTGAACACTTCGCCCTCCGCCGCGAGAATATGAAACGGTGCAATGCGATAGTCCTCAAGGCTTTCCACGTTCCAGCAGTATTGCCTATACGCATTTGTGTATAACGCAAGCATTTCTTCCCGGGCGCTGTAGCGCGTTATGATTTCATTGAGCACTTCGTTTGGCCCAGCACGCTTGAGCGCCTCCACGGCAAAGGCAAGGCCGTTCATTCCTGCCCTGCCGGTGGGGGCGTATTGCTCTTGCAGCAGCGCCTGCGCCTTGGCGGACCAGGGCATCAGCTCTGTGTCCAGGCAGACCCAATCTGTGCTGAAGTCCTCCCAGAAGTTCGACTGCGTGAGGGCATTGCGCACACGCGCAAGCAACGCTTCTTCGATTTTATTATCATCGAAAAAGTGCCGCCCGGTGCGCGTGTAGATGATCCCCGCCTTGCCGTCGTTGATCAAAAAGCACGCTTTGGCGGCTGCGGCGTCCTTGCAGACGATCATCACCGCGCGGGAGCCCATGTGCTTGCGCTCACAGACGACTTTTTCCACGCCGCGCTTTTTATAATAGTCGAAGGCCTGCGCCGGGTGTTCCAGATACCCCTCCAACGGCGAGGTTTCGCAGGGCGACATCGTCGGCGGCAGGTAGATCAGCCAGTGCGGGTCGGCGGCGTAGCGGCTCATGATCTCGATGGCCGCCGTCGCGTTTTCCTCCCGGATGGCCACGCCGCCGCACAACGCGGTTTCGATGTGCCGCTTTTCCAGCACGTCCGCGATGTTGAGTATATCTGCATGTTCTTCTTCAATTTTGCCCAGAGGTTTCGCCGGTTCATAGTACATTCTTTGTGCCGGTACGCTGACAAATTCTTTCTCGGGATAGCGGCATGCGGTGAGCTTGCCGCCGAACACGCAGCCTGTGTCAATGTTGACCGTATTGTTGGTCTGATATATTTCAGCTGTGGGCGTATGCCCGTAAACGACGAAGGCCCGGCCCCGGTACTCCGCTGCCCAGTCGTGGCGCACGGGCAGGCCGTACTCGTCGGTCTCGCCTGTGGTGTTGCCGAACAGGGCAAATTCCCGCACACGCTTGGAGCTCTTGCCTTGGTATTTTTCCTTCATGCCCGCGTGGGCGACAACCAGCTTTCCATTATCCAGCACATAATGCCCGACGAGGGAATCCAGAAATTCTTTCACCTGTGAAATGAATTCCGGCGGCTGCTTTTCAAACTGGTCCACGCTTTCCTGCAGGCCGTGGGTGATCTGCACGTTCGCGCCGCCCAGCTTGCGCAGCAGCTTCATGTCGTGGTTGCCCGGCACGCACAGGGCGCTTCCGGCGCTGACCATGCTCATGACCAGTGTCAGCACCTCCGGGATTTTCGGGCCGCGATCCACCAGATCGCCCAAGAACACGGCCTTTCTGCCCTCCGGGTGCGCATGCGTTTCGGCGTCATAGCCCAGCTGCGTCAATAATTCACACAGCTCGTCAAAGCAGCCGTGGACGTCGCCTATGATGTCGAATGGCCCGTGCTCATCGCTCTTATCTGTCCAGGAGGGCACGCGGGCAATCTCAATCTCTTCCCCCGGATCGTCAATCACATAAGTATATCGAAAGCCCTCTTTTTTCAGGTATTTCAGTGATTTGCGCAGGTCCATGCAGTGGCGCTTGACCACATGGTCGCCGAACTGCCGGTCCGGGCGATTCCGGTTGCGCTCAATGCAGATGCGCTCGGGCGTGTTCAGGGCAATGGCAACAGGCAGCACGTCGAACTTCTTCGCCAGCTCCGTGATTTTCGCACGGGCGGCCTGCTGCGTGTTGGTGGCGTCGATGACCACCAGCTTCCCGGCCTCCAGGCGTTTCTCCGCGATGTAGTACAGCGCGTCGAACGCGGCGGCGGAGCAGCTCTGGTCGTTTTCGTCGTCGGATACCAGCCCCCGGAAATAGTCGGAGGACAGCACCTCGGTGGGATTGAAATAGGTCTTCGCGAAGGTGGATTTGCCGCTGCCGGAAGCGCCCATCAGCGCTACAACGCAGAGCTTTGGTATCTCTATACGCATAGTGTAAACACCCCCATCTGTGTCGGCGCGCCGGTAGCTTCATCGTTTTCGCCGATCTCTTTTGTGATCACACTGTAGCCGTAGCGCCCGCAAATACTCTCAGCCCAGGCCTTGAACTGCGCCCGGGTCCACTCAAACCTGTGATCGCCGTGGCGCAGCGCGTTCTCCCGCATGTGCTCGTAATTGACGTTGTACTCAATATTGGGCGTGGTGAGCACGACAGTCCCGGGCTTGGAAAACCCGAACAGTACCCGCGCAAATGCCTCCAGCCGGGGCGGGTCCATGTGCTCGACGACCTCCACCACGCAGGCGCAGTCATAGCCCTCGAAGCGCTTGTCGCGATAGGTCAGCGAGCTTTGGAACAGCGAAAGCTTTTCCTGCACGGTCTCATGCAGGCGGTCAATTTTGAGCTTTTCTTTTGCGCGCTCCAATGAAGAAAAAGAAACATCCGTCGCCGCGACTTTTGTCAGCTGCTTTTCTTTCAGCAACAGGCGGGTCAGGTTGCCCTCGCCGCAGCCCATGTCAATCACGGACTTCGCGCCGCAGGCAAGCGCCTCGTCCAGCACGGCCTGCAAGCGGGTTTGGTTCAGGTTGGGCTTTTTTTCTGCTTCCGGCTCCTGTTCCGATTCGGGTTCGTCTTCAGATAAACGCGCCAAAGCTTGGTTCACATAGCCACGCCGCCGGTTGAGATAGCGCCCGGCGATGTACTCCCGCCGGGGGTGCTCTTTCAGCCAGCCCTCGCCGTGGGAGAGCAGCTTTTCGATTTCCTCGGCGGAGACATAATAGTGCTTTTGCGTATCGAACACCGGGATGAGCACATACAGGTGGTTGAGCAAGTCTTTTAGTAACACTGTGGCCGAAAGGGTCAGCGTGACATACTTGCTCTCGCCCCAGGCCGGAAATTTGTCGTCGTTTGGGTAGGTCTCAATGGAAGTTGCGTAGCCCAACGGCTCGAAAATCTCCGCGAGCATGTTCTTATTCGGCGCGGCCAGCATGTGTATTTTCGCGGTCAACGGCAGCGGAGTGTCTGCCAGGGCCTGCCGCTCTTTCGATCGCCCGGACATGGCGGTGCCGAACACCCGGGAAATCGCGGTGCTCATGAAGGACGACGACACGTAGGGCCGGTCGTTGACATAGTCGAACAGGCCGCCTTCGGTGCTGCCCGCCTTGCCCCGCGCCAGGTCGATGGGGTCGATGTCCAGCAGCAGGGCGCAGGTGGTGCGTTGATCCGTGACCTCTGGGTAGAACACATAGGCCTTGCCGTAGCTCAGCGGGAATTCCTGCGGGCGCGCCGGGTTTTTGTGCAGCAGATAGCCCAGCTCCTGCGTGTGCTCGCCGGTGTAGGTGATGGTTAAAAGCATGAATCAGCCTCTCGTTCTGCGTGTTATTATCCGTTTTGCGGAATCGCGTATATCGTCGTTTGAATCATGTAAGCATTCTTGTAAAAGGGAATAAGTTGGAAGTTTTTTCTTGTGCATTAATCTGACAACGCTTGCCCGGCAGGAGCCGCAATATGTCTCACGGTAGATATACTGCAATAAATCGGTTTTTGGTTTGCCGTGCAAATTTTTAACCCCATCTTCCGCAGCCATAAAAGCGCTGTGCCAGTCGCTTTCTTTCAGTTTCACAGGGATGGATTTGACTGCGTCACAGAGCAACAGCTCATCCTGCGGCAGTATATTTTTTGAGAGCAAGGAGACCGCGTTCACTACATCCTCGCCCATTTGCAGACATGACAAGGCGTACTCCCTCATTTGAGAAGATGGATGGTTTTCCATAATATAAAAGGCCGTGTCCCGGATGTCCTCATTTTCACTTTTCAGCAGCTCAGCGATAACCTCCTCAGGGATTCGCGCGGTTGCTTTCCGCAGTCCCCATAACAGCTCAGCCTTCTTTTGCAGATTTTGCTCTGCTATGGCAATTTGAAGCAATTTTCCCAATTCGGCTGAGCTTGCGTTTCTAGCGAATTGCATGGATATGCCGCGCCCGCGAAATTTTTCGCCAGTCGCTCCTTCAACCACATCTTCAAGCGTTGGCGCAGGGCGCTTTTCATAAACGTGCGCATCCCATTCCTGCGCTTTTTCCCAATAGCGTTCAATGCGTTCGTTCTGCCCCGCTTGCTTTTGCAAATAAGCCTCCACGCGTTTTTTGCCAAACTTGTTTTTTGAATTATCATAGAACCATTCGGAGAAGAAAAAATCCGCGTCTTTTGGCAGCAAGCCTTCGCTTATATCATTTATGATTCGCTTGAAAGCGTTCCAGCCGTCCAGTGATGTCAGCCAGACGCACAGCCAGTCGAACATATCCCGGTTGGGGCATGTCGACCCGCAGCGGGATATTTGCATCCGAGATAATTTTCCAAGCAAAAAATTGTACTTATCATGCAGTGCGGCGTGTGCGGCTTCATTTCCGTCTTTCGCATAATGAAATAAGATGCTTGTGAGCTGATCGAAAAGCCAATGATCTGAAGTGTTACATGAGTATCTCTCAATAACATTCTTAAGAACACCGCCGCCCACAATCGCTGCCGCCTGATGCAAATACCATCCCCGATCTCCTTCGCACTGCGCGTCATACGTGGTGTTATGCAAACAGCCATAACGTACAATGTCATAGTGCTGCTGCGGATTGCCGCAGGTTTTCAGCGCAAGCAAAGCGGACCCTAAGCCGCGCAGAAAGTCGTGCTTAAATTG
This sequence comes from Bacillota bacterium, assembly GCA_009786275.1. Taxonomy (GTDB): domain Bacteria; phylum Bacillota; class Clostridia; order Oscillospirales; family Acutalibacteraceae; genus WRMQ01. The sequence goes on from WQTL01000390.1 coordinate 5,549, forward strand.
CTTTTTTGTCATCATACTTATCACCTCATTCTAAATACTTTCCCCTTGGGCACAAAGGGCAACGCCGCGCCCTGGGGGATCAAAAACGCGTGCTCGCGGCCATAGAGCACCACTTTGTCGCACCAGCCGTCGGTGATGATCAAGATTGGCGCGTCCTCCGGGAAGTCCTCAGCTTTGTCAAGCAAGTCAATGCCCGGCTGCAATACCGTGCCGCCCCGCCCCTTGACCTTCACCGTGCCAGCGATGTCCTCCGGCTGCATGTATCCCGCGTCGTAGGCCTCGGCGTCACAGAACACCACCCGGGCGGCGGGCACGTCACGGGCGGCGCTGTAGCTGGCGATGGCCCCCAGCGCGCTTGCCAGCAGCACCATGTCCATGGAGCCGGAAGTATCCAGCACGACACCAAACGTCCTGCCGTCCAGGGCGGCTTTGCTCACCACCCAGTTCGGGCGGGGGATATCCGGCGTGGAGCTTTGGCGGCGGCTGGGCCGGGCGTAGGAGCGCGTCTTATCAATGGGCGTGAAGTGCTCGTCAAACCAGCGGGCGAGCTCCACGTCCCAGGGGATGGGCGGATGGGACAGCGCGCGAATCTCCTCGATCAGGCCTTCCGGCAGATAGCCGCGCCCCTGTTGCCGGTGATATTCCAAGCCCTGGGACAGCGCCCGGCGATAGAACGCGTCCAGATCGACGTCGGCGCTTTCGCGGATATCGCCCGGGAGAATATCCCCCAGCCCGATGCCGCGCAGGGTGGCTAATTTTCGATACGTGCGCATGTCCGTGACAATTCTATCATAAACCGCCTCGGCATTCAAGCCCTTGAACTGCTCGTCGTAGAGCAGGCCGTCGGGCCGCTCGCCCACGCCCATTTCGCTCAGCCACTGGTTGATCACATAATCGCAGGCCACGTTCCAGAGGTAGCCGTCGCGCCAGTCTTTTCTCGCGTCGTGACGCAGGGCGGCATGGAGAAACTCATGCGCCATGACAAAGCGCAGCTCTTCGCTGTCCAGCACCGCCTGGGGATTGATGTAAATCTCCCGCAGGCCCGGGGAAATGGCCGCGATGCTGATTTCCAAGCGCTGGCAGACCAGAGGCTCCTCAATGAGCTTGAAGCTCGCCGCGATAGCTCCCAGCAACGGGTAGCTGCTGATGAACCATTCTTTTGCACGGGCGGCGGGGCTGTTCGCGCCGACCTGCCAGTCCTGGCCGAGCTCCCCGGCTGCCACGCTGACGGCGCTGCGCACG
>WQTL01000391.1 GCA_009786275.1 Bacillota bacterium
ATACCATACGCGACCTTTCACCCGATACCGTCAAGAGCATCTGCGCAAGACAATGGATTATGGATTGCTTTTAGAGCGGGAATAGTATTAACCCTGATTAACAGTTTGAATCAAATCCTTTGATATAGGGATTGTCAGGCGCTTCTAAACTTTATCGCGGTAAACTTTCTTCAAGGCGTATTAGTCACTTTTTCAGTCACTTCAGCCCCCAACTTCGCGGCCTTTTTATCCCCGGAGGTCTTCATCTTTTCGGTGTAGTGCGAATAGACATCAACGGTGGTTTACGGACTGATCCTTGCGGCGGAGGGCTTCGTGGAAGATGGCCTTAGCTTTCGCAGCCTTGTCAGCCTGATAAGCGGCCAGCGTGTCCACGTGGGGGGCTTCGATGATCCGCAGCGCCGGGGCCGGGGCGATGGAGGCTTGCAGCCTGGTAATCTCGGCGGCGAGTTCGCGGCTCTGCGTGAAGTCGGCGGCGTCCATGTGGTCCTTCATCCTCAGCTCAAACAGGGCGCTCTCGGCGTTGGCGATCTTCGCTTCGGCCCAGGCCTTCCTCCAGGCGAGGCTCTGGTTCATCGAGCGGGCGAGGGCGTTGGCGCGGCGGGCAATGTTGGAGAGGTTGTACTTCATGGTGGGCCTCCTGTCGGTGTTCTTTGGTGGGGTTCCTTCCCCTGACCACATCTATATTATACACCAGAGAGCGTGAATGGTCAATATCGGAATAGTGCACAATCTTTCGTGCATATATAGGCACGATCTTTAGTGAATGTGTACACTTGACATCGTGAATGTTTTGTGATAAAATTGAATCATGGGAGAGCAACCCGAATGCAGGGCGGCCCCCGTATACTCAAAACGAGGATGATCGACATGTCAATCAGGTATGATAAGCTATTTGCACTGCTCAAAGAAAAGGGTTATTCCACCTATCGCATACGGCAAGAGAACATCGTATCCCAGGCGGCGCTTACGAAGATGAAGAACGGCACAGGGGACATTGACACCCGCACCATTGAGCGCCTATGTGCCGTGCTCAACTGCCAGCCCGGAGACATCATGGAGTATGTGTCGGACGGAGAGGGGGTAGCGTAGTGGCGTGGATAAAGGCGCAGCAGGCATTACGTGACCACCGAAAAATTTTAGCAGTTGCCGGAAAATTGGAAATTGAGCCTGCACACGCTGTGGGTCTTCTGATCCTGTTGTGGTTGTGGGCGGTAGATAATGCGCCCAACAGTGATTTGACCGGCATACCGCCGCGCAGCATCGCACGGGCAGCGCAATGGGATGGAAACCCTGATGATTTTTTAAAGGCCCTGCAAGCTGCGCAGTTGCTGGACGGCTCTGCAATTCACGATTGGGACGATCATGTCGGCACACTCATCGAAAAGAGAGAGGCGGACGCGGAACGCAAGCGGAAAGAGCGGGAAAACAAACAAGGATAAGACAACCTTGTGACGTCCAGCGGACGTCCAGCGGACGGCTTTTGGACATCCGTGCGCAAAGAGTAGAGCAGAGTAGAACTTTTAAAACTCATAAGGGAGAAGGAAAAAGGTACAATGGCCCGAACTCGTAAGCTCGGACGTGAGAGATTTTTATTAGTTTGGAGGCATGCGCATGACATTCGACAGCCATATCTTGGAGTACATGGTGAAAAAGGAATACAACGCCGATGGCGGGCACGACTTTTCGCTGGAAGAAGCTCTTTGGGTTTTCAAGTTCTACCTCTGGATGTACCAGAAGCAAATGAGGCGTGAGCATCCAAACATCAAAGGTCCACAGATTCGAAACATCATTGAGGCTATGCCCAGTATTAGAGATGGGGAGGATATTGCAATCGAAGCACATGATTACAAAGTCCTGATAGAGAAACACTTCGCAACAAAATACCAAAAGGGCTGCGACTACAACATCAACCACTTTTTCAGCGGAGACATACGACTTATGCGGTACTATGATTCTGGGCTATACGGCGGATCGTATTGTGAGGAGGATGCAGAATGAGCCTTAACGGCTTCGTAAACAGGGCGATTGACCATGAGGTAGAGCGAGACGGGCAGGAGGGAAAGGAAGATGGATAAATGCAAGCTGTATGATTTAATGGCACGGTTTGATGAAATTGCGCAGCGCTCTGATGATGGAACAGTCGAATACTGGACAGCCAGGGACTTGTACTCCCTCTTAGGCTATACCAGGTGGGAGAGTTTTCCGGATGCTATAGGTCGCGCCGTGCTTTCCTGTGAAGCGGCAGGGTTTAGCGTGGAAGATCATTTTCGGGAGGTTCCGAAAATGATAGAGCTTGGTAAAAGTGCGCGCCGTGAAGTTCCGGATTACCATTTGACCCGTTACGCCTGTTATCTCATCGCGCAGAATGGCGACCCGCGCAAGGAAGAGATTGCCTTCGCCCAATGCTACTTTGCCTTTCAGACTCGCCGGATGGAGCTCATCGAGGATCGCATGGAGTTGAATTCCCGCATGGACGCACGGGGCAAGCTCCGAGAAGCCGAGAAGCGCCTGTCTCAGAATATTTTCGAGCGCGGCGTAGATGACGCCGGATTCGGTAGGATTCGCTCAAAAGGTGATAAGGCTTTGTTCGGGGGACATTCAACCGAAGACATGAAGAACCGGCTCGGCGTAGGCAAAGGGCGTCCGCTGGCGGATTTCCTTCCGACGCTCACCATCGCCGCAAAGAACCTCGCAACGGAAATGACGAACCACAATGTTGAGGAAAACGATCTGCAGGGAGAGCCCGCCATAACCGGCGAACATATTCAAAACAACCGGAGTGTGCGGGATATGCTCATCCAGCGCGGCATAGAGCCGGAAACCCTTCCGCCCGCAGAGGACATAAAAAAGCTGGAGCGCAGGGTAAAGACGGATGAAAAGAAGCTTGCTGGACAATCGGGTAGACTTCCGAAGCCTGGCGCCGCGCCAACGGCGGAAGGACAGGTTGGAGCAACCGAGGACGCACCGCAGGCGTAGAATGCACGAGAGAGGCCCTGGGAGGGCCTACAGCGCGTTTTAAGGGTCTGGAGGTATTCCGTATGCCGAACAGGTGAAATCGCTTGCAGGGGCAAATTAGAGGGGGTAGCGCGTGGAAGATGGACAACCGGGGATCATGCCCGGCAGGGTGGGCGAGCTGTCGCAGGCGGTGATTGATGCTCTTGGGCTGAATCTCAAAAGCGGACGGGCTATCCTGCTGGGAGAAACCAACATCCGGCACATGCTGGGGAAGCACCCGGCAGCCTATCACCGTTACGCCCACGCCATGCCTGACATTCTGGCCGCGCCGGACTACGTGGGTCTGAACCCGAAGGACGGCAGCATAGAATACGTGCGGGAGTTCCTGCTTGACGGGGAATTTGTCAAGGTGGCCGTGCGGGTATCTGGCAGCGGAAACCTATACGCCCGATCCATGTATGTGCTCAACCGCCAGCGAGTGCAAAACTTCATCGACAACGGCACCTTGAAAAAACTCTTGACAAAATCGGCAGAATAGGCTATACTGAGTATGGAAATGCTATTGATGGAATTTGAGGACGGAACGGGCAGCCGTCGCCCCCGGCAACGGGTTAGGAGATGTGGGAATGTCGCCCCACCAAATTCCACAGCGTTGACAAGGGGCCGTTATTTATAGCGGCTCCTACTTTTTTTGCGGCGCGCGGATCGAACCAACGGCGGAGCGAATGGCCGTGCTGAGTGTTGTTGTGGCAAGCATGACTTACGCCGGTGGAGCATGGCCTGCTATGCCAGTCTCATAGTGTGAGTAGAGTTGTCACACCTGCTATCCGTCAAGCCCAGCCCAACGAACCGCCTATACACCAAGCCTTTTCCGCCCCCCCGACAAGCCCCGAAAAACGGCAATATGCGTCCCGTAATGGTCAAAATAATGGTCAGACAGCAGAAAAGCGTAAAAAGCAACAGGCTCCTAACAGAAAAGCTAAAGCCGCAAAGTCAATCATATCAAGACTTTGCGGCTTTTTGCCGTTGGTCGGAGTGTCGAGATTCGAACTCGAGGCCTCTTGGTCCCGAAACGCTCGAGGAGCTTTTTAACCGCTCCCGACTGTTCCCGGCTAATCCCGCCTAATCCCTTGTGGTACAACACTTTTTCGCACTTTCTTCGGCCCTGAAGCCCGCAATCCCTTGACCGTCAAAACATCCCGAATTTGACGGTTGCCCGGAAAAAAGTAGAACCAACGTAGAACAGCTTCGCCATTACTCGCGCTTGGTTCTGAAAAACGGGTCTCGGAAAGCAGGTGAATATGCCACTATTTTGGCTACAATCCAAAAAAATGATAGAACGAGTGTAGAACAGTATTTGACCACGCTTGCTCTTGCATTCGCGCTTGGTTCTGCCAAAAGATCAACTCTATTTCTACAGGGCATTGTCTTGCGTTCTACACAGATGCAGACGTTTGTCAGATGTTTTCCTCAAGCAAAAACTCCCGGATGTTCTGATGCCGGATGCCGTCGCGGCTCAGGTCCAACTCGTCCATAGAGACAACGTATTTGGGGAAATTATCGGCAATATCATAATAGGCTCCGAATTCGCGCTCAATCGTTTCTTGTCCGGCCAGTAGATAGCAAACCTGCACATAGACCCGTTCATCCCCGCGGACAGCCACGAAGTCGATCTCCCTTTCACCCACGCGACCGACTGAAATCGTATAGCCGCGCCGCCATAGCTCCAGGCAGACCATGTTTTCCAGAATCAGCTCGATGTCCCGCTCGTTGTTGCCGTAGATCGCTTCGCGCAGCCCGTGGTCAGCAACATAATATTTTTCGTTGACTTGCAGCATCTTTTTCCCCGGCACGTCCAGGCGGCTGACCCTGCTGAACAGATAGGCGTCCTCGCAGCCCTTCAGGTAGTTAAGAATGGTTTCGGGCGCGACGGTGCGCTTCTCGCTTTTGAAAAATTTCGAGAGACTGGTCGCCGAAAAGGTCTTACCCACGTTCGCCATCACATAGGCGATGATGCGCTCCAGCAGATCCACGTCCCGGATTTTATTGCGCTTGACGATGTCCTTGACGACCACCGAGACATAGAGATCCCGCAAATACTGCTTGGCGTCGCTTTCGTTCAGACCCACATTTACAGGAAAGGGCATCCCGCCCTGCTTCAGGTATTGCCGAAACAGCTCGGCGTCGGAAGTCTTTGCGCTTCTCTCTCGCGCCGCTGTGCAATATTCTTTGAAAGAAAAGGGATATATCTGAATTTGTACATACCGGCCCGCCAGCATAGTGGCGTATTCGCCGGCCAGCATCTTTGAATTGGAGCCGGTGATATAGATGTCCGCATCGGAGTTGACCCGCAGAGAATTGATGCAGGACTCCCAGCCCTCCACTTCCTGGAGTTCATCGAGGAACAGATAGGCGCGGCCTTCCATGGCGTCCATGCGGGCCTTCAGATAGTCGTGCAGCGCCTTGGGGTTTTTGAGCGCATCCAGGCTCATGTCCTCAAAGTTCAGCGCGATTATATTTCCGGGCAGCGCACCCCGGCCCAGCAATTCTTCGCGAATCAGCTCCAGCATAACTGACTTGCCGCTCCTGCGCAGCCCCGTCATAATTTTCACAAGCTCCGACTGGTCCATGAAGCCACGGAGCTTTTCCATATAGGTTTCACGACAGATCATATAATCGTTGCCTCCGTACTATAGTTTTCTCCTTCTATTATAACTTATACAGATTCAAATGTCAAGAGTTCCATCAGTTATATCACGTGATTCTAATTTTCAGCGAAGCAACTCAAGAAAGCGATCAAGTGATTGGGATCAAAGAGATTTCGTCGGAGAATGCCCGAGATGGAGGTCTTCAAGCCTAAGCGCGATTTGAATTGTTTGGCTAAATTCAAGGCGATTTTACGCAGGTGGTTAAGAGATTTTTGCACTTCCATGTCCCAAACGCGGGTTTTGTCTTCGGCAAAATGCACATCCAGCAATACCTTCGTCGGTTGGGCAGAACAGCCGAATGAGACCACGCTGAAATATGTAGCAGGAAAGAGCTATCTTTTTAGTGAAGATGTGACGCTCTACGCTGTATGGCAGGCGAATATCACCGCTTACGCCGTTACCTACAACACTAATGGCGGCTCCCCAGCTAACATCGCTCCAGTCACAATTGCAAGCGGCGCTTCAATTACGCTGCCCTCCATAGATGGCAATGGTTTTCAGCAGGAAGCGGAAATCACCTATGAGGTCTATATTGCGCTGGAGGATTGCCGCAGGCACGAGCAGCGTCAGCAGCGGTCTTTTGAGCGTCATATAGAGCGAGTAAAGCTAACCGAGGGTCAGATAGCGGAGCACATACAAACGCCGCCAGAGCCGTTGGAAGAGAGCGTGGATGCCACTGTTACTTTTCAGGCCGCACTTGCTACCCTGACCGACACCCAGCGACGGCGCTTCCTGCTTTACCATGAGTACGGGTTGAGCTATGAGCAGATTGCTGTAGTTGAGGGTTGCAAATTTCAGGTGATTGCCAGATCAATCGCGGCAGCCATAGCCAAGCTGAAAAATTTTTTTGAAGAGAGGGGTGAAAAAAGGGGGTCTGAGTGTGGAATAGATTGAGGGGGTAAATTTCCAACCCCTCACGCACATTGAAAACTTCATATCGGAGGGTTGCAGCGTCAAGCATTACTGTTCCTGCCACGGGGTGGCATTCGGCGAGACTTTTTCCTCAGCACATCAAACAAACATATTTAAAGGAGTGCTTCCAGAAATGAAGAATATTTTCAGCAGGCTAATCAGTTGGGGATTGATATTGTCCCTTGTCCTCGGCATGAGCGGTATTCAAACGACAACCGCTTTCGCGGCAGAGCTGGAGATCGAAGCGCAGCCAAAGACCGGCGAGCTTTACTATCTTCGCTACGCGCCAACCGGCGAGTATATGGACGTTGGCGGCTCCAAATCGT
>WQTL01000392.1 GCA_009786275.1 Bacillota bacterium
CGTGACCGCCGTTGCACCCGGTACGGCGGCCGTCACCGTGACCACCGCGGACGGCGGCAAGACCGCCACCTGCGCCGTCACCGTGGCGATTCCCGCGGACCCCGCCATCCCCGTGAAGGCGAACGAATTCACCGTGCACGGCAGCGAGAACGAGGAGGACAACTACGCCTTCGTGGCCGCCATCGACCTCGGCGATTTCGAGCACCCGCAGATGGTCTGGCAGCCCGGCTCCGTCAAGCTTTCGGAGATTTTGCCCAGCAGCTTCAATACCGCCGGGCTGACCGTGACGGCGGTGCCCGAAACCCTCAACGGCTATGTCAGCATCGGCCAGGACTGGAAAAACGACCCCGCGCTCCTCATCACCTACTACGGCACCAAGGCGCAGTGGGAGGCGGCCATCGCCAACCTGACCACCCCGGCCGTCCAGATGACCCTCGTGCTGCACAAGGCCGGCTACCAGGACGCGGCGATCAAGGTCAACCTGAGCTTCGAGGGCTCCAACATCAGCTAAGCCCAAAAGGGCCAAAATGAAAGGAGAAAGTTTCATGCTGAAATCCAAACGGAGCCGCTTGATCGCCCTGGCCCTCGCCGCCGTCATCGCCGTATCGGCGCTGGCCATCGGCTTAAGCGGCACCCTTGCCGCCAAGGCGGATATCGTGGTCCCCTTCAGCCAGCCGAACACCTACACCACCCTGGAGAAGGGCGTGCCCGCCACCCGCAACACCTTCGGCGCGAAGATGGCCAGCAGCTCCGACGAGAGCGTCGCGACGGCGAGCGTACAGAACGCTGTCGCCACCGTCACGGGCCATAAGGCCGGCATCGCGGCCATCACCACAGGCTCCAACATGGGCATGCTGCTGCGCTGGATGTACCAGATCACCGACGCGGCGCTCATGACGCAATATACACTCAAGCAGGGCGGCGAGCTCCAGTTTGCCGTGCCGAAGCCCGGCCAGGTGCTCACCAAGGCAGCCCCCGTCGTCACCGTACCCGCGTCGGCGCTCAACACCATCGCGTGGAAATCCCTGCAGCCCGGCATCGCCTCGGTCAACGCGGCCACGGGCGCGGTCAGGGCGGTATCCAAGGGCGTGGCGATCATCGTGGGCGAGTTCACCGATAAGTGGGGCGTGGACCACGACCTGCACGTGCTCGTGGGCGTCGGGGTCAGCCTCGGCGGCGGCGGCGACGAGAACCACCCGGACCTCGGCGACCTGATGGACTGGATCCGAAAGGGCGAGGGCATCCTGGGGCTGGAACCCAACCCCTACACCCCCGGGACCCTGGCCGATCTGAATGACGCCGTGAACGACGGCTGGACCGTCGTCAACATGGACAACCCCGGCGAGCCCGTCATCAAAAACGCGATTAAGGACATCAAGGACGCCATCGACGGCCTGGAGATGAAGCAGTCCGACCCCGGCGGCTGGATCAAAAAGCCCGGCGGCGGCTGGTACCGCCCCGTGGGCTACCCGCCGCACGTGTATGAGGTCATGAACGAGGACAAGAGCCCCAAGGTTCCCCCCGAGTACATCTGGGACGGCGACAACGACGGCGACAACAATCCCGCCACGGGCAACAACAACCGCCCCGCCGAAAAGGAGAACGACTACACCTACTGGGTGGAGGACCCGCAGGGCAGCAACATCTGGAAAAAAATTGACGGCAACGGGAATCCCGACGAGGGCAGCGCCGTCTGGGGCGGCGGCAACGGCAAGCCCGGCGGCGGCGACGACCTGCCCGCGAAGCAGTTCGGCGGCGCCTGGTGGGTGCACATGGGCCAGAACGTCTGGAAAAAAGTCAACCCCAACGGCAGCAACAACCGGGAGCTCGGCCCCCTCACCGGCGGCGGCTTCGACGAAAACCCGGCCACCAACCCGGCGCTGAACATCTACACGCATACCGACGGGAAGTACTACATCAAGGTCAACAACGGCGAGTATTACTACGGCGACAAGCCCGCGGGCCAGGGCGGCGACGGCAAGCTGCAGAGCCACGACAACGAGGTCTACGCGAACAGCGACTGCAAGTACTGGCTAATCAATGGCCAGATGGTCACCACGCCCCCCGCGGAGGACGCGATCCGGGACGCCAACATCGGCGGCACCGTCGTCATCGACGGCAGGGAGTGGATCAAGGTCCGGGTGGGCGACACCGCCCAGTTCGGTTCGAACTTCGTCATGCTGATGCTGAAGGACACCCTCGGGCCCTGGGCCTACGACCCGCTGAACGGCTTCAACTACGACTACACGAGCGCCAAGATCAAGGGCTATGTGGACGGCTGGTGGGATAACCTCAGTTCCCCCTCCCTCAAACCCCTGGCCTGGTCGGCGCAGACGGGCTCCTCGCCCAACATGTCCTGGCCCAACGCCACAAAGATGGGCGGCCACTGCTACGCGTTCCTCCCCAGGCGGGCGGACATCGAACACCTGCCCACCGGCGTGCTGACCATCGGCAAGGACTACTGGACGACCACCAAGACCAAGGACGGGGACGCCGTCGGCTTCCAGGTGACGGTCAGGGCGAACAACAACCCCACCGTCTTCGGCATGAAAGCCACCTGGCAAAGCGTCTACGCCCGCCCCTGCGTGTGGGTCTGCCTGGGCTAGCCCCGGGGCAATAACAAGCCTTCTTCTTTTTCTTTTCTTTTCTTTCCCCGCGTGTCCCGCCGGGGTTCGCCAGGCCCCGGCGGGGCGCAAAGGGGAGACAAACGCCTTGAGGCGTACGGCATGAAAGGACGTAACGAAATGAAACGCAACTACTTTCAAAAGCTGCTGTGCGTATTGTTTACCGCGCTGGCAGTCTTTTGCGCGGCGATGACGGGGACCTACGCCTGGCGGGACGCGGCGCAGCACAAGAGCAACGAGTACTACGGCGGGCTGACAACCAGAACGGACACGACCATCACAGAACCGGACACGACGACGCAATCCGAGCCTACGGTTACAACCGCAACTACAACCGAAACACCCTCAGCAACAACCGAAACGACCACACAGACGACCACACAGACAATCACACAGACAACTACTGCACAGACAACCACGCAGACGACCTCGCAGACATACACGCTGCCTTCGACGTCAGGCACTTCCGCAAGGACCGGCACAACGCATCCCGGCGGCCCGGTCACCGGCGACACGGGCAAGATTTGTCTCTGGGCCTCGCTGACCGTCCTGAGCGCCATAGGGCTGCGCGCCGTGCTGCTCTGGGGCGCAGGCAGGCGCAGGGAGGAGACCGTATGAAAAAAGCCATCTGCGCCGTATTGGCAATCGCCATGCTGGCGGTGATGGGCTACAGCGGCGCGAAGCTGCTGGCCCTGGACGAGGAAATCAAGGCGGAACGGCGCCTTCACATAGAACTCCTGGAAAAGAAGCCGGGCGGGGAGGAAAACCCCCTGGCGCGGCTGCGGGAGGAAAACCCGGATATCATCGGCTGGATCACGGTCCCCTACACCAACATCGATTACCCCATCGTGCAGGGGAAGGACAACAGCTACTATTTGCGGCGCGACCTCAACGGCGAACCCGCCAGGCCGGGGACGATCTTCATGGATTACCGCTGCGACGGCGGCGGTGCCGGCTTCAGCGTCGTCTACGGGCACAATATGAAGAGCGGCGCGATGTTCGGCACCCTCAAACGCTATGAGGACAAGGCCTTCCTCGCCGCGCACCCGGAGGGCAAAATCCTGTTCGAGGACGGCTGGCACACCCTGCGCTTTTTCGATTTCCGCGTCGTCAACGAAAAGGACAGCCTGTACGACCTGCCGAAGGAGGCCGGCGGGGAACGCGTCGTCGCGCTGTCCACCTGCTCCTACGCGTTCCAGGGCGCCCGCATGGTGCTGCTGGGAAAGATCACATAAGCGAGGTATTGAAAAATGAAGAAAATCCGCGAAAAAACAAAAAGTGAAAAGAAACTGCTCTCCATCAAGGAATTCTCCGAAATGAGCAGCCTGGAGCAGAGCACCCTGCGCTACTGGGACGACATCGGCCTGTTCCGCCCCGCCTACCGCAACACGGAAAACGGCTACCGCTATTACTCGCCTGAGCAGATCATCCTGATCAACTTCATCAAGGTGCTCAGCAATCTGCACGTGCCGCTGAAGACCATCGCGGACGTGAGCGAAAACCGCTCGCCGGAGGCCATCCTGCGCCTGATGGAGCAGCAGGAGGAGCTCCTGGACGCGCAGCTCAGCCGCCTGCACGCCTCCTATTCCACCATCCACACCCTGCGGGACATCCTGCGCCAGGGCATAAGCATCCCGGACGAGCAGGATATTTCGGTGCAGAACCTGGAGGCCATGCCCATCGTGCTCGGGCCGCAAAACGGGGAGGAACAGAGTTTCTACCAGAGCTTCGTGCGTTATTGCCAGTACGCGAAGGAGAACCGCATCAACCTGAACAACCCCATCGGGGGCTACTTCGAATCGCTGGAGCGTTTCCTGCAGACGCCCTCCGTCCCCTCCCGCTTCTTTTCGGTGGACCCCCGGGGCCACGATACCCGCGCGGCGGGGCGGTACATCGTCGGCTACGCCAAGGGCTACTACAGCCAGCTGGAGGAGGCGGCGCCGCGCCTGGACGAATTCGCCGCCCAACAGGGCCTGGCGCCCCAAGGGCCGGTGTACGTGATCTACCTGCGGGACGAGATCAGCGAAAAAAATACGGACAACTACCTGGCGCAGGTTTGCGTGGCCCTGTAACCCGGGTATCAACACAAAGACCGGACTGAAAAAAAAGGAGGAAACCCATGGATAACGCCGCATTGTTCAAGGAGCTCCGCCGTGAAAACGGCCTGACGCAAAAGCAGGTGGCCAACTACCTGCACATGGACCGCTCGACCTACGCCTACTATGAGATCGGGCGCACGAAGCCCACCATCGAATTCCTGATGGCCCTGGCGCGCCTTTACGGGGTCAGCCTGAACAAACTGCTGGGCGCGCAGCCCGCACGGGAACCGCGCGAGGGCGCCGGCATGCTGTTCCCGGAGCTGAGCCGCGAGGAGCAGAAACTCGTGCTCTGTTTCCGCTGCATGGACGCCGCCCAGCGCAAAGCCCTGCTTGGGGAGTATTAACACACATTTACTCTTGCTTTTTTTGTTATGATCTGCTAAAATAATAGCAGACCAACAAAGGAAGAGTGAATTGTATGCCCATTGAGAGAGATCCCCTGTTCAACGGGAAGGGCCTGATGACCATCAAGGAGTTCGCCGCCTTTTCCGGCGTGGAGCAGACCACCCTGCGCTACTGGGACGATATCGGGCTCATCAGCCCCGCCGAGCGCAACCCCGACAACAACTACCGCTACTATTCCCCGCTGCAGCAGAGCACGGTCAACTTCGTCAACCTGCTCAGCAGCCTGAACGTGCCGCTGAAGACCATCGGCGAGATGAAGGACCAGCGCAGCCCGGACAGCATCCTGAAGCTGCTGGAGCGCCAGGAGATCCTCCTGGACATGGAGATGCACCGCCTGCGGGAATCCCACACCATCATCCACCGGCTGCGCGGCGTCATCCAGGCCGGCCTGGAGGCGGATCCCGACGATATTTCGGTCCAGCGCCTGGAGACGGCGAACTACATCCTGGGGCCGCGCAACGAGTGGGGCGAGGAGCCCTCCTTCTTCGAGACCTTCCTGCGCTTTTGCAAGGAGGCCCCGCACCTGCGCATCAACCTGAACTACTCCATCGGCGGCCTGCACGAGAGCATGGAGGGCTTTATGCGCGCGCCGGGCCAGCCGGACTACTATTTTTCCATCGACCCCACGGGCTACGAGGAACGCCCGGGCGGCAATTACCTGGTGGGCTACGCGCGGGGGTACTACGGCGAGTTCGGCGGCCTGCCGCAGCGCATGGCGGCCTACGCCGAGGAGCACAACCTGGTCCTTTCCGGGCCGGTGCGGGTGATCTACCTGCACGACGAGATCTGCATGCAGCAGCAGGATCAATACCTGGCGCGGGTCATCGTCGCGGCCGGGCGCGGGAAGCGAAAGGCGGGGCAGCCGAAGTGGGAAGTGGTCGGCTGAGCCGGCTATCTCGATAGAGAAAGGAGCATGTCATGGAACCGGCAAAGAAAAGCAAGGAGGGCCTGGTGGGCTTGTTGCTGGATGCCCAGGCGCAATCGGGAAACGCCATCGGCGCGGAAACGGCGGCGGCGCTCTCGAAGGAGACGGGGGTACCCACGGCGAAGATCTACGGCGTCACCACATTCTACGCGATGTTCTCCAACGAAACGCGGGGAACGAACCTCATCCGTATGTGCAAGTCCGCGCCCTGCCACGTGAAGGGCGCCAAGGCGGTGCTGCGGGCCTTCGAGGAGGCCCTGGGCGTCGCCTGCGGGGGGACCACGGCGGACGGCAAATTCACCCTGGAGACCTGCGAGTGCTTAGGGATATGCGATATCTCGCCCGCGGTGATGATCAACGGCAAAGTGTTCGGAAACCTGACGCCCGAAGGGGTGCCCGGGCTTCTGGCGCAGTATTGAAAGGGGGAACATCCAATGCAGGAAACAAGGCTGGTTTTACGCAACGTGGGCAAGATAGACCCCCTCGCGGCTGAGGAATACGCCGCCGCGGGCGGCTACGAGGGCCTGAAAAAAGCCCTCTCCATGGCCCGGGACGAGATTGTCGCCGTGGTCAAGGATTCCGGCCTGCGCGGCCGGGGCGGCGCGGGCTTCCCCGCGGGGCTGAAATGGCAGTTCACCAAGTCCGCCCTGGGCGAGCAGAAGTACATCGTCTGCAACGCCGACGAGGGCGAGCCCGGCACCAACAAGGACCGCGTCATTTTGGCGGGGGACCCCAACAGCCTGTTCGAGGGCATGGCCATCGCGGGGCTCGCCTGCGGCGCGGACAAGGGCTATATCTACCTGCGGGCGGAATACCCCTACCTGTTCGCCCCCCTGCGCAAGGCGATCGAGAACGCGAAGG
>WQTL01000393.1 GCA_009786275.1 Bacillota bacterium
AGGAAATGGCGCACGAAATGAACCTTGACGGCTTCCTGGCTCTTGTGCGGCGCTACGGCCCCGATTTTTCGCGGCTGACCCCGGAGATGCTGCTGGAATTCGTGGACAAAATCGTGGTACATCACCGGGCCAAGGAGCAAGGCGTGATGCAGCAGAAGGTGGAAATCTATTACAAGATGATTGGCCATGTACAACTGCCCTCGCTGGACAAGAAGCAGACGGAACGATTCCAGGTTAGCTTCGGGCGCATTCGGGATGTCATGGCGATTGCGGCTTGAATGGAGGTGTTGGAAATGGAAGAAACCAAGAGAGCCGCGATTTATTGCAGATTGGCGCAAGTGGACGATGATGCAATGGAATTGCAGAAAAAGCGGGTTTTGCAATTTGCTGCCGAATTGGGCCACCTCAACCCAATCGTGTACGCAGATAATGGCGCAAGCGGTATTACCTTCGACCGCCCCGCATTCTCGGCAATAAACGCCGACATTGCGGCAGGGAAAATTGGCGCTGTTGTTGTCCTATCATCTTCCCGTATCGGGCGAAACCTAGCCGAAACATTATCCTGGATAGGCAAAACAAAAAGGAATGATGTGGCCCTGAAAGCATGGGATGGTTCGCTTGATTGTGATGCGGCTTTAGGCGCTATTCGGGATGTGATGGCGGGTGCGGCTTGACGGACAACAAAAAATTAACCACAAGGGCCAAAGACCCTTATGGTTAACGGTTGTGGAGCCGGCAGACGGACTTGAACCCCCGACCTGCTGATTACAAATCAGCTGCTCTACCACTGAGCTATGCCGGCTTAACGTAAAGCATTATAGTATAAAACCGTCCCGCTGTCAAGGGAATTTTATCGGGCGGCGAGCTCCCTTTCAGTCATCCCAGATTTCATCGTCAGGTATACAGTAGGACACCCTGCGGACTTTATACTCATAGCTTTCGATGAGGTCAATCAACTTGTCCCCGTCGATCAGCGTCACCGGAAAATTCCCGGTTTTCGCGGTCTCCGTTGCGGACTTCGTGAATGACGACGTGGTGATAAAAATTCCGTACTCAGCGGAGTGGCGGATAATCGCCCCCTTAAATTCGTCGATGGATTTTGAACCCACCTGCCCCTCGCGGAATCTTTTGCATTGCAATGCCACGCGCTCCGTGCGATAGTTGGCGCTCAGACTATACCCGTAGCCGTCAATACCGCCGTCGTTGCTCTTTTGAACGCCTTTTTCCTTGTCGACAGAGACTCCCATTTTCTTCAAAAGGCCACGGCAGAATATCTCGAATTTGTATGGGTTCATCTCCGTCAGCTTCCGCTTGAGTTCAGAACGCCATTCATTATCAAAAAAGTCCTGGCGGTTTTCGCCCGGGGCTTCGTCTTCGGCGCCTTCCTGTATACCGCTTTCGCTTTTTGCGGCCCTTTTTTGCTTTGCCTCCTCCATCCAAATCGGAGTGGAAACAGCCCTGACTTCCTCGCCGGTCAGGCAAGCGGCATCGGTCGCCAAGCCTTTGGCGGTCAGTTTCACCGGCGCCATTCGCTTAAAGCCCACGTAACCCGCAAGCTTAAGGTGCCTCAGGCTGTAATTCATGGTGAAATCAAACGGCCTCCAGTTATTTCCTGTCTTTGACGATTTGTTGAAATGACTGACATACTGGTTCCAGGCGTCATTTTCGCCGGCGATTTGACGTTCAAGCTCCTGTTTCGTCAGCTCGCCGCCATTCTCCTGCAAAATTTTCACAATCACCGGCATCAGCAGATTTTCATTCTCGATGGAATTCGATGTAAAGCGTATGTTCATAGGATCAGTTCCTTTCTCTCCCTTTCCGCCTGGCTGGGCCGGAGATACACCGCGTGCAGCTGCGCCGCTGGGCGGTAGTCGGCCTCCCGCGCCGCGAGGACCGCGCCGTATGCCCGCTGGAAGCGCCACTGCTCCGGGGCAAGCTTCCAGTCCGGGCGCTTTCGCATGGCCTCATGGCACAGGGCCGCGCCGTCGCCCAGGAAGGTCACGGGCCGGTTCAGGTCCAGCAGGCGGCGCTCCAGGGCTTCGATGGGCAGGGCCTCGTCCCCACACAGGCGAAGGGGGCTCCCCTGCCCCGCCTCGAACAGCGCGGCGTAGACCTGCGCGCGGCGCGCGTCCATCGCGCAGCAGAGCACGCCGTCCAGGAACGCGGACTGCGCCGCTATCGCCGCCAGTGTGGAAACCCCGGCGCATGGCTTATCATTGGCCTGGGCCAGGCCCTTCACCGCCGCCACGCCGATGCGCACCCCCGTGAACGAGCCCGGGCCGCAGGTTACGGCGAAGCGGCCGACCTTACCGATGGACAGCCCGCAGTGGCGCAGCAGCGTATCTATCATGGGGAGCAATACGGCGCTGTGTTGCTGTTTTCCGCGGACAAAGCTTTCGCCCAGCAGCGCGCCGTCCTCCTCCAGGGCCGCGGAGACCGTGCCCGCCGAGGTATCAACGCCCAGTGTGACCATGCGTCCCCTCCTCTATCGTGATCATGCGGCTATGCTCGTCCGCGCCGGGCGTAATCGTCACGCGCCAGGCGTTTGCGGGGATCGCCGCGAGGATGTTCTCGCTCCACTCCACGGCGATGACATGCGCGCCGTCCAGGTAGTCGAACCAGCCTGTGGATTCCAAGCTTTCCCAGCCCTCCACGCGGTACATATCGAAATGAGCCAAAGGCGGGCTGCCCGGGTACTCGTTCATGATGGCATACGTGGGGCTGCAGACCTCCCCCGCGCAGCTTAAGCCCTTGGCCAGGCCACGAACGAATGCCGTCTTCCCCGCGCCTAAACCGCCGAACAGGGCCACGACGCTGCCGGGGGAGAGCCGGGGGGCGAGGGCGGCGGCGAGGGCTTCGGTTTCTTCCGGGGTGTGGGTGTGGTGTTTTTCAAGCATAGCATTCCCTGTTGTGCGGCGCTGCGATGCAACGCCCTACGAGTGTTTCGCCAATGGCGAATTCAAACACGCGTTCCGCCTTCGCTATTGGCGAAACACTCGTAGGGCGAGCCATTGGCCCGCCGAATAAAGCATCTGCCAAGCATTATACCACAAAAAATCCCCCATGGGAAGAACTTTTTCTTGAAATTCTCCGCCGGATAAGCTATACTGGTAAGGATTATGGGCAGGAGGGGCGCAAATGGCCAAATACCGCGCGAAACAAAAGAGTATCCTGCACGGCGGCGGGGGGGGCACCGGCCTGCGGCACGCGGCCAGGGGCACGGACTGGCTCACCATCGGGCTGTGCCTGGCCTGCTCGGCCTTCGGCCTGGTGCTGGTGCACTCGGCCACCCTGGCCGGGGCGCAGCTGAAGGAAAAGCTGGTGTTCGGCCTGTTCTCCAGCGAGGTGTTCAATTCGGCGGGGGGCGTGGCCGCGGGGCTGGTGTTCGCCCTGGCCATCAGCTTTCTGGACTATGAGTTGCTGCTGAAGTTCTGGTATGTCATCGCGGGGGGCTGCGCGTTGCTGATGCTGCTGCTGATCCCCTTCGGCGCGGCGCTCAATCCCCTGCGCCCGGACGCCAGGCTCTGGTTTGATCTTGGCTTTATCGATTTCCAGCCCTCGGAACTGCTGAAGATGGGCTTCATCATTTCCTTCACGTGGCACCTGCACCGGGAGCGGGAGCGTATCAACAAGCTCAAGACCATCCTGATGCTCGGCGCGCACGCCCTGATCCCCTTCGGCCTGGTGGTCATCACGGGGGACCTGGGCAGCGCCATTGTTTTTCTCGCCATCACGGCGGGCATGCTTTTCATCGCGGGGCTTAAAATGCGCTGGTTCGCGGCGCTGTTCGGCCTGCTGGGGGCCGCGTTCCCCCTGGTGTGGATCTATTTCATCAGCAGCTTCCAGAAGATGCGCGTATACGCCGTCTATTTCCCATGGCCGAAATACGATTTCCTCACGGAGGCCGACTTCAAAGACAAGATCTACCAGCAGCAGCAGGCGGTCAACGCCATCGGCTCGGGGCAGCTGTTCGGCCGGGGGCTGTTCAACGGCACGGTGGACGTCCCCGTGCGCGAAAGCGACATGATCTTCTCCGTGGCCGGGGAGGAGCTGGGCTTCATCGGCGCGGCGGCGGTGCTGCTGTGCATCACCCTGGTGGTGGCGCGCCTGATCCTCGTCAGCAGCCGCACCCGCAATTTGCGCGCCCGGCTGCTCTGCGCGGGGGTGGCCCTGATGATCGGCGCGCAGGCCATCATCAACATCGGCGTATGCCTGAAGCTGCTGCCCGTCACGGGCATCACGCTGCCCTTCATCAGCGCGGGGGGGTCTTCCAACCTGAGCCTATACCTCACGATAGGCCTTGTGCTCACGGTGTTCCGGCACCAGAACGAGCACGAGGACACGCAGAGCTACTTCGATTATCTGTACTCATAGTAAAACCCCTTGAATATCAAGGAGTTTCATCGTTTTGGCCGGCTTCATCGGGCCGGCGGGGCAACCCTTGCCAGCAGCACCATCCTGGCGTTGTTGAATTCATAGGAACAGGTGGACAGCGTCACGACCCTATCCCCCTGCGCCAGGCCGATGCCGCGGTATTGCCTCGCGTTTTGCTCCACATAGGCAAGATAGGTTTCGCTCAGGTCCACGCTGTAGACCTCCCGATCGGTGTGCTTCACCACCAGGTAGGCGAAAAACTCCAGCACAAGGGTCTCGCTGGGCAGGTAAACGGCGCCCCGCGGGTTGGCGGTGAAGAAATCCTCGTCCGCAAAAGCTTTCAGCGTGCCGAACATGCTGCCGTTTTTCATATGGTGCCCGTAGATGATCGTGTTTTGCGAAGTGAAGTCCGCTGCGCAGCGGCAGTCCATAAACAGGGTGCCCGCCGCGGCGTCGCCGCCGTTCAGGTCGCGGCGCAGATAGAAGCCGTTGTCCTTGTACCGGACAAAGGGATAATCGATGTTCGTGTTCGGGATGGTCAGCCAGCCGGCGACGTCTGGATACGTTTTCCGGAGATCCATCACGCTTTGGTTTACGGATTCCCCCGGGCCCGGTTTGTATTCCATCACCCGTTCGTGCATTTGCGCTTCCGCGCTGTAATTTTTGCCGATGTCCCATACCCGGTAGGCGCTGTAGCACAGCAGCACCGCAAACAACAGCGCCAAAAGCCTATGAGCGGTTTTCTTCACGCCGTTTCCCCCTTCGGATCATAATCAGCCACGCCAGGCCAAGCAGGCTGCCGCCCATGAGGGCCAGCCAGAGCCCCGGCCGGCTGTCGTCCTCGGTCCGGGGCGCGCTGCCGCCATGGGGCAAGCCGGAGCCCGGCGGATAGGGTTCGTCGGTGTTGTGGCCGGGCATGTAGATGTTGGTCAGGTTGTAGCCGTCCACCATCTTCACATAGTCCTCAAAGCGCGCCTCGTTCACGGTGTAGGCGATCTCCTTGCCGCCGCTGTATTTCGGCAGCCTGAAGGACCAGGCCCAGTGGTCGGACGCGGCGACCAGGCGCTGCAGCACGACGGCGCCGTCCGCTTTGACGATGATCGTGATGGAATCCGGGCGCTTGGCCATCGGGTTATCGCCGTGGTGCCATGTCTTTTTGCCGCTGACGACGACCTGTTCCTTGCCCGGGGGCGCAATTGCCGTCGTCCCGGCCGTCGTCCCGGTTGTGGGTTCCGTTTCGTCCTCCTTGGTGTCGTCCCAGTCCACAGCCGCGACCCAGCTGTCGTCGGGCGTCACGGGGGCGGCGTATGTGCCGCCGGCCGGCAGGGCCGCCGCGAGGGCAACCGCGCACAGGCCGATGAGCAGGCGCTTGATTGTTATGTTCATACTTTTCGCCCTTTGGATGGTTTCTTCCCGAACGCGCCCATGAGCAGGATAAACAGCAGGACGAGCCCCGCAGTGAAGCCCAGCGTGATGAGCAGGTGCCCGTGCAGCCATTCCAGCCAGGCGCCGACTTTCGGGATATGGAATTTCACCGCCCCAATCACATTGGCGGCCCCCACGATCTCAAAGTCGGGCGTGTCGTTGTCCACGCCCTGGGTTTCGAACCCTCTTTCGCCCGTCCCCTCAAAATCCTCGACGATGCCGATCACCCGGTGCGTCACCGGGGTTTCCGGGTCCCTCATGAAGGTGATGTCGTCGGTGATCCGGATGGCGCCCGGGTCCACCTTTTTCAGGACCACCAGAGAGCCCTGCGGAATCTCCGACTGCATCGACCAGGTGAGGACGTTCATGAAGGAATAGCCGAGGATGGGCTTCTTGTCGCCCTGCGAAAGCAGGAACGCGCCGCCCACCAGGCACAGCAGCACCCCGTAAAAAAGGCAGGCGGACAGGATGCCCCATATTTTTTTCCGCATCTGCTTTTTTGCGGGCGGCGCATCCAGATAGCCCTGCCAGCCGTCCGCGGCTTGCGGGCAAACCCGCTCCACAAGCGCGAGCAGCTCGTCAAGCAGCGTTTCGTCGTTTGGAATTTCGTCACGCAAAAGCGCAAGCGGCGTGTCCTTAACTTCCATTGTTATACGTCCTTTTTTTCACGTCCCGCAAACCGCAGCCTCTTAGTCAACTATATTGTATAACAGAAAGCCCGGATCGTCAAGCTCTAAAACGAGGCAAGCAGCTTGGCGCGCCAGGCAAAATCGGGGATATTGCAGTTCCTGAGAAGGAAAGCCCGCGCCGCAGGGAAAACTTACTATGCCCCTGCCACTATATGGGCCGCCGGACGGCCGCCGCAACCTGCAGCAGGTAGCGCTCCGAATCGGTGACGCTGGCGGCGTCGAGCAGGTAAACCGCGTAGGCCGGGCCGCAAAACTCCAGGCGGTCGCGTTCCGCCTGCGCCTGCATGCGCCGGGGCAAAGAGTTCGCCTGGCCGTAATAGCAGGACACCGTTCCCACCAGGTATTCGCCCGCCGGGCGGACATCGGGCCCCTGCGGGTCGCAGGACATCACCTGCGCCGGCTGATTCGGTTTCTCCAGCAGCCCGCCGAAATC
>WQTL01000394.1 GCA_009786275.1 Bacillota bacterium
GTCGAAGCCTACTGCCTCGTAAACCCCGGCGGCGGCGGGCACGGCCTCAATGGCCTCCTTGAACTCCGGCAGGGTGAGGACGTCCCCGCCGTGAAGCTCGTCCACCTCCATGCCCACCAGGCTGCCGCCGCCGTGGTCCCAGAGGACGACCATCTGTTTTTCGGCGGGGTAGTTGCTGTTGCAGTAATACAGGAAGTCCGCGAAGGTGTTCGGGTCGCCCATGCTGGCCAGGGGCAGAGAATCGGCCTTTTCCAGCCGGTTGCCGGCGTAGACGTAACGCTCCCTTTTATTGGCGCTGACGATGCTGTTCCGCCATTCCCGTGTGCCGCCCGTCTCGATCACCACGGTGATGTTTCTGGGCAGGGAAACGGCCAGCATCTCCTCCAGGTCCGCCGAAGCGCAGCCGTAGTTGGTCTCCAGGTCGGTACCGCACAGATACCAATAGACTGCCCAGGTCCCCGGCGGGACAGGCTTTGCGTAGGGGGCGTACCTTGCCGCGAGCTTGCCGCCCTGGTCCCTTGCATCCAGGCCCGTGCGCTGTACTTCGCCGCCGCAGCCGGGCAGGGAAAACAGCAACGCCGCGAGCAGGGCGAGGGCCAGCAGGCCGGATGTGATTTTCTTGAACATAATATGACCCTCCCATTATTCTTGTTTTTTGTCCCGGTTCGCGTCACAGAATAAAAAACGAAAGCACCATAATGCCGATACCAGCCAGGACTGTAAAAGGGCCCAAAAGGGGTTTGTCCTTCTTGTCCGCCTCGAGACGGCTTGTATTCGGCTTGCCGGGGTTATACAACAGTACGAGTTGTTCGCCTTCGGGATACTGCGGGGTGGGAAACCCGGCTTTGCGTTTGTGCAGGTATTCCACGCCTTCGGCCATGTATGCAACATTCTCATAATAAAAATAGCTGCGGCTAGTATTACCTGCCTTGACCTTTCTGTGTCCGGTTACGGTCCCCGTGGTTCGCTCCGTGCAGGCATTTCCTGCCCTGATAAAAAGATAGGTCAGCAAAACGCCGATGCCGGCTATACATATGCCGACCAGAAAAGTGGGTACGTGCATTGTGTTTTCCTCCCCATCGTTTGTGTATTTAACTGTGTGGCAGGATATCGCTGTCTCCCGGCATGCCCATATAGCAGTAGTATCCGGCGAACAGCAGCGCCGCGCGGAAAACGTGCCTATTCATTCAGGGTGACCTCCCCTTCCAGGTATTTCGCCTCGAGCTTGTAGCCTGTCTGGTCAAAATCCAGCGTCAGGACGATCATATAGCCGCTGTCCACGGAATTGCGCCCGAATTTGGCCTGACCCGAGGGTTCCGCAAAATCCACGCTGGCCAGCGAGACAAAGCCCTCGTTTTCGTTCAGGTGCATCAAGTATTCATATGCGTCCTGATTGGGCGTATCGGACTTGTACTCCACTTGCAAAATGGTTGCGCCGGACATGGTGAACCTGCCGGAGCTCGGAACGCTGCGGTAGCCCAGGATATTTTTCACGCTGGGGACCCTGTCGCCGCCGAAAAGGTAATAATCGTCGTCCGCGGAAAAAGCCGTGTTGTTCCCAGCGTTGCCGGTTGCCGGTCCGGTGCTGCTAGAGGGCACATAGGGTTCGCTGTAGGGCTCATCCGTGCCGGGATTTTCGAGCATCTCGATCTCCCCCTGGACGTAGTATACCGTTATCCTGTAGCCGGAGGGTTCGAGCTTCGCTGTCACCTCGAAATGGTATCCGGGATCCACCGAGTTGCGTCCGGCGCCGGTGAACTCCCTGGTATCCGGGTCGGCCATTTGGATATAGCCGTCCGCGTCAAGCAGGGCGCCGAGATAAGCGTCCACGTCCTGTTGGGGTGTGGGGGATTCGTATGCCCAGTAGTTGATCCGTATGCCGTTTTTGATTTCCGTGCCGAGCCCGGTGACCTTGCGCTGTTCGCCCAGGACATTTTTCACGCTTGGAATCCGGTCGTTCACGATCTCGTAGTAGTCCGCTTTGGCGGCCTTGCCCATGCCCGCAGAGGCGGAGGCGACGATGATGACGATAAGCAGCACGAAGCCGATTGCAATGCCCAGCAAGATCATCAAGCCCTTGCGTTTCTTTTTCGGCTGTGCCGCGGCGGGCGGCGCGGCATAGGGCTGCTGCTGTGGGTAGGCCGGGTAGGGCTGTTGGTAGGGTTGGCCCTGGAGGGGCGACCCGCAGGAAATGCAGAATTTCGATGCTTCGGGATTCAGGGTCCCGCAATTTGTGCAAAATTTGTCTGCCATAAGTACACACTCTTTCCTATGCTTTTTTTTGAATCGCGTGGTTGCCAGGTATGTGAGGTCAGCCATTTGGTTCAGTCCTGTTTTGCCCCGCACTCGGCGCAAAAGAGCGCGCCGGGGAGAAGCTTCGTGCCGCAGCTGCCGCAGACGGGCTCCGCGGGCGCGGCCGCCGGGAAGGCTCCCGGGAGCGGGTTGCCGCACTGGTTGCAGAATTTCGCGTCGTCAGCATTGCGGTAGCCGCAGCCGGCACAGCGGTGCTTTGCCTCCTCCTCCTCCGTCTCCCTTTCGGCCCTCAGCGCGTCCAGGGCCTCCCGCGCCGCTGCCATGTCCTGCCGCAGTTTCTCCAGCTGCGCGCCTTCGGGCCAGGCATTGGGGCTTTGCTCCCACGCCTGCCGCCCGATGTCCTCGAACAGCCGCGTCTCCTGCTGCCGCATCCCGTCCAGCGCGCCCAGTGCGCCGCCGATTTTTTCATCCAGTTCGTCGAGCAAATCTGCCATGGGTCGTGACCTCCTTATACAAAATAGCGGCGCCGGGCCGCGGGTCTACTCCAAGTCGATTTCCGCGCCGATGGTGAGCATGGAGTCCAGCAGGGCAAATTCGCGGTTAATGATGCCCCCTACGCTTTTGGTTTGCCCTTCCAGCGCAAGCTCGACCCCGCTGCGGTTTTGGCCTATATCTTTCACGGTAAACTTAAATTCCCACCTGTTATAATACATCTTTACAAGGAAATGGATGATCCCGTTCGGGGAATCGGAGAAGGTATATTTGCCCCTTTGCAGCTCCGCAAGGTCGCAGATCGCCTGAATCAGCATGCCCCTCGGCTGAAGATAAATTTTCCTGCCCGTCATGTTCATACACCACCTTCATACAGTTGCGCTATAGCTCAAGTTGCACAAAAATTATACACAGCATTCGGAACTTGTATAGGTTTATTTTTTTCCGAAAAACTAAACCTCTTTGCATATCAAGGGTTCCCGGCCTCAATTTTTTCGGCCGCGCTTTCACGCAATAAAAAATCGCGCCGGGCTGTCCCGGCGCGTGCACTATTTTGCTTTACGAGCTATTTGCTTGAATTGGCGAAGCTTTCCGCCCACGCCTCTATATCGCGCCGGTTTGCAACGTTTAATTTCGCCAGCAGGTTATGCACGTGCACTTTCACGGTCGCCTCCGATATGAAAAGCCCGGCGGCCATTTCCGGGTTGGTCATTTTCCGGCGCAGGCAGCGCAGGATCTGGGTTTCCCTGCGGGTGAGCCCAAACGTTTCTACGGCAGCGGCGATAACCGGATCGGGGTCACTCATTTGCAGTATCTTCTGCCGTATCGTTTTTTCATACCTGTCGGCTTCGGCAGCGGATATGCGCAGCTTGCGCAGTATGTCGCTGCGCGTATTTCCCTCGATCAGCAGCAGGGCAACGTCCGTTTCCTCCTGCGTCAGCCCGGCGTTTGCCAGCTCCCGCGCTTCAGCAAGCTCCTGCGCTTCGCCGCTAGGGGGCGCTTCGGCGTCCCCACCCTCCCGTAACAGTGCGTACAGCGTGGCGGAGAGGGTTTTCTCCCGGTGACGCTGGAAAATGAAATGCAGCAGCAGGAGAACCGCAATTGCGGGTATCGCTGCCGCGACATACAACGGCGCACCCGCCACTTGAAGCGATTCCGGCAGCACGGGATCTATGCCCCATCGAAATGCCCAGCACATAAGGTAAGCAGCCGGACCCAGCGAAACCACGAAAACAGGCCGCTTTGCCTGCGCCAGGAAGGTAATCGGGATCGTCCAAATAAAGTATTCGATAATGTGCCCGAAAAAATGGTTTACGACGACCAGCGGCGCTTCCGCCAGGCTTTCGGGGGCGCTTGCCAGAAACGCGAGCTGAATGGCGATGATATACAGCACCAGGCTGCTGATAACGACCGTTTTCTCCCGCTTCCTGTCGCCGATAAACCCGAGGAACAAATAGCTGACGCTCGGGAGTACGTCATACACCGGGATATACAGCATATCGTCATATTGTTCGACGGCATAGTCGATCAGGCTTTTCATTTTCAGCAGCCAGAACGTCAGGAGTACAGCGGCGGTGAGTCCGAACAGAAATCGCCTGGACAGCCCGCGCTTTGCCGGGCTGTCCGGCACGCCGCACCCGGTGCCGATAGAGCGCCGCACCCCGAACCAGGCGGGGAGGACGGAAAGGGCATAAAGCAGGTAGAAAACTTTAGCCGGCGGATCGGCCAGGATTTCTTCGATGAAGAAAAAATTGACCCGCAAGACCGCGAAAGCGGCGGCGATACCGAACATATACGCCGTGAGTGTATAGCCGGGGCGCGCGGTGCGCACAACCCCGTATACCCTGCGAACCATCGCAGGGGCGATGAAAACGGGCGACAGGGCAAAGAGCACCGCGCCCAGCGGCACTGGCAGGAAAGAAAATACTGCCGTGATTACGACGGCGACGGGCGTGGTATAAAACGCAATCTTCCCCAGGCCATCCGGGTTGCGCCCGTAACAATAACCGAAAGCAGCCACGGAGAGCGCGAACACGACTTTGAACGCAAGGAGGAACCAAAAAATATGGTCGTCACTGCGCCCATCCGCAAAATCTACGTACCCGTTGTTCATGTGGAAAAACCACAGAAGGATGGCGAACCAGCCCCACCACTCTCGCCCTGCTGTGGTCGTGCGAATCCCCGCGCGGGAAATATCCGTCATAGTGTCCATGCAGGCTTGTCCTCCAATGCTTATTTCTGGTTCCGCAGGGCAATTCCATGTTTCTACATATATTTTAGCAGAAAAACGGGCCGTTGACAAGAGGCTTGTGAAGGATAATCGCGGCAGTGTGCCAGCGAAAAGATGCGGGAAAGCAATTGATGGAGCATTTCAAGATTTACCAAGGCAGATCTCGGACGAAGATGAATTAGGATCCGCCCAACCGCTACACAGAAGCGGTTAGGCAACACTGGTTGGGCGGGCGGTATTGGTGATTTCACGTTTTCCTTCTTTGTGCGAGCATCTTATTCGCGATGATTTTGGCGTACTTCTCGGCCTTGGCCTTGAGGGAGATGTCCTTCGGATTTACGATGGGGTAGCGTTGTCGGCTATAGTAGTGACCGCTAGACGCAAAGTGGCTTGGAAGCCGCATGCGATGGGTGAAGCCCTGATCAACTATATCAAGCACTACAACACTGCCGCCGCACCTTTCGTTTGGAAAAAACGTTCTGTAAGTGGCTCGCAAATTCGTGATACTATTAGTAACTTGAGCGGTTAGACACTAGCGTCCCTGTTGATGCCCCGCCGCTGACAGCCAACAAAAAAACCGCTACACGCTTACGCAACACAGCGATGGAGCAAACGCTCCGCCGCGCTATACGCAGGATATAACGATAAAGTTGTTGTTAAGAAAAATTTTTGAAAAAGAAAAAATTGACAGGCTCTGGAGTGTGAGTTTTGAGCAAAATAAAAATAGAACCCGTAAGGCCTTGAGCCATGCGGGTTCCGCCGTGGAGCCACTGGTCGGAATCGAACCGACAACCTGTGGTTGTTCGTAAGGTGGGGTATTTGGGGCCATTCGTTAATACTCCATGCAGCACTTCTTGTATTTCTTTCCGCTGCCACAGGCACAAGGGTCATTTGGCGCCGCTTTCGATGCGAATCCAGAATATGTTTGCTTTTCTTTTGCTTTTTGAGGAACGGCCAATACATTATCGGGCGCTTTGGTTGTTGGCTTGAAACCAGGCCACGATTCAATGACGCTAATCGCGTTGTCTATCTTTCGGTGATAAAGGTCTTGCTTGTATTTACGCAATGTGGATGCGGGCGTTTGTTCAAAGCGGGATTCCCGCGCAAACATCTTCCAATTGCCTACGATCTGCTGTTCCACTTTGCCCTGTTCAAATAGCAGCCGAATTTCATCCTTCATCTCGAACATCCCAATATCAACGGCGCTACAGGCAATGAACGCAGCCATTTTCCGGTCTTTTTGCTTGGTTGCTTGCGCCAGAGCTTCCCGTAGCAACTGGAGTATATCGCAATGAGAAACTTCTCCGCAGGCATACAGGATACATGCTGCTTCTAGCGCTGCCAGGCGATTCATCAATCGTTTATAGCCATTATCGAATACCAATTCACGTAAACGTATAAAATTATCCGGTTGAGCACAGGATGCCAGTATGCATGCAAAATCTTCTGTGACCGCCTCTCCTAATAGCCAATCCGTGTATTCCTCGTCGTGCTCCAGCAGCGCGGCCAGTGGTTCAAACGCTTCATGAGCGCGAAATTCCGCCAGTAGATACATGGGATACCAATAAGCCCCCCGCGTATCGTCTGCACCATCTTCGTAATCCATCAGCGCCTGTTCCAGAGAATGATTCAGTCTTTCCAACAGAAGAGCAACTGCATCCTCCTCATTCGCTCGCAAGCATCTTATTGCCTCCCGCTGAACGGG
Source organism: Bacillota bacterium (assembly GCA_009786275.1). Lineage (GTDB taxonomy): Bacteria > Bacillota > Clostridia > Oscillospirales > Acutalibacteraceae > WRMQ01. The sequence goes on from WQTL01000394.1 coordinate 6,681, forward strand.
CGGCTCCATTTGCTGGATTAACTCCATTGCTTCGGTTAATGTCATTCGTTTGATCCCCTATAATAAATGCAGAAATAATTGTTTCGCAGTACCCGCAAGGAGCGCTTGATTTGTGCTTTATTTCGACTGTTTTCTAAGGGACTCCACGGCGGTATCAATGTAGCTCCCTGCGGATTCCTTGGTTAGCCTCATCGCGATGAAATTACCGTTTCCCTTGCCCGCACAATTGCCCTACGCAAATTCTCTTCCAGCACCTCTTTCGGTGGAAGCTGCGTGAGATATTGCGCAACATGAATACCGCTCTTATCCAACTCCAACAGGCTTACCGTTTCCTGGTCTTTCTCCGCGCAGAGGATAATACCAATGGGTGATTCCTCGCCG
>WQTL01000395.1 GCA_009786275.1 Bacillota bacterium
TTGACGAGGCGGTCAAGCCGGACGGCGGGATTACCAACCCGAAAAACGCCCTGGGCCTGACGGACGAACAGTTCGCGCAGTACGTGGAGGCCGCCTTTGAAGCCAAGGCCGCCATCATGACCCACGCGCAGAGCACCTCGGTCATCAAATGCAAGAGCGCCGCCGACGCCGCCGAGGTGAAAAAGCTCATCGCCGCTGGCTTCGACTCCAACAAGTGGATCTGCGTGTTCCCGGACCAGTCCGTGGTCGTGGAATCCGGCAGCTATCTCCTGCTGGCCGTGGGCAAGGTCGATGCCACCAACGCCCTCGTGGAGGCCTTCAAAAGCCTCAGCGGCGGCAACATCGGCACACCTGACGTGTTCTTTACCTTCGACGAAGCGGGCTAAGCCATGTTGTTTTCAAGCGTAACATTTCTTTACGGCTTCCTGCCGCTGACCCTGGCGCTGTACTATGTCATACCCACGCGTAAAGGTTCGGTAGCCCCCCGCAACATGCTGCTGCTGGGGGCGAGTTTCCTTTTCTATGCCTGGGGCGAGCCGCGCTATGTCCTGCTGATGCTGGGGCAGTGCCTGGCCGCCTGGGCCTTCGGGCTGGGCATCGAGAAATGGCGCGGCAAACGGGCGGGCAAAGCCCTGTTTATCCTGTCCTGCTGCGCGGCCCTGAGCGCGCTGCTGTTCTTCAAGTACACGGATTTTGTATTGACGAACCTGCACCTGCAACCCCTGCGCATCGCCCTGCCCATCGGCATCAGCTTCTATACGTTCAAGATACTCAGCTACACGATTGATTTGCAGCGGGGCAAGATCCGGGCGCAGCGCGATTTCTTCACCCTGACGACCTACATCGCCCTCTTCCCGCAGCTGATGGCCGGGCCCATCGCGCGCTATGCCGACATGTCGGAGAGCCTCGCGCGGCGCAATCACAGCACGGAGGATTTCGCCCGGGGCGCGGAGCGCTTCATTGTCGGTCTGGCGAAAAAGGTGCTGTTGGCAAATACGCTGGGGCAACTGGTCTCGCTGGTGCGGGGGCAGCCCAATGCCATGGCCGCCTGGACCTACTTGCTCGCATATACCCTGCACATCTACTTCGATTTCTCCGGCTACACCGACATGGCCATAGGCATAGGGCGTATGTTGGGGATGGACACCCCCGAAAATTTCAACTACCCCTACATGACCCGCGGCGTGGCCGAGTTTTGGCGGCGCTGGCACATGACCCTGGGCAGCTGGTTCCGGGACTACATCTACATCCCTATGGGCGGCAATCGGGTCAAACCCCTGCGCTATGTGCTCAATGTGATGGCCGTCTGGGCACTCACGGGCCTCTGGCACGGCGCGAACTGGAACTACATGCTCTGGGGGCTGTATTACGGCCTGCTGCTGCTGTTCGAGAAATTCGTGCTGCGCGGCAAGCAAGAAAAATGGCCCAAGGCCTTGCAGCACCTCTACGGCCTGCTGATGGTGGGCCTGGGCTTCGTGCTGTTCGACTGCGTCAATCTCGCCGGCGCGGGGCAGACCTATCTCGCCCTGTTCGGCTTTACCGGCGGTATGAGCTCCGCCGCGTTGTATTATCTGCGCAGCTACGCGCTGCCGCTGCTGCTTGGCATTGTGGGCGCGTCGCCACTGCCCGCCCGGCTTGCGAAGAAATTCCGTGAAAAAGCGTCCGGTGTATTTACTGCCCTGACGCTGCTGAGCATAGCAATCTTGCTTGCCATCGTCACGGCGAGCCTGGTGGACGGCACGTTCAATCCCTTCGTCTATTTTCAATTCTGATTGGTGATCTTCATGAAAAATAAAGCAAACCTACTTATCACTTTGTTACTGTGCCTCGCCCTGGGCGCGGGGCTGCTGGGGCTTGCGCTGGTTCCCGCGCCGGAGGTACTGCAGAGCGAGCGCCGCAAGCCAGCCCCGCCCCCAAGCTTCAGCAGCTTGAGGGACGGCACTTGGATGACAAAATTCGAGAGCTGCCTGGCCGACAAATTCCCCCTGCGCGAGCAATTGCGCACCCTGCGGGCCTTCACAACTCTATATTTATTCCGGCAGACCGACAAGGACGGGCTCTACCTGGACAACGGCCACGCGGGCAAATTCGAGGCGCTGAACGAGGCCGAGGCCCTGCGCGTTGCGAAAATCATGGTCAAGCTGGCGGCGGATTACCCGCAGCAACAGGTGTACTACGCGGTCATCCCGGACAAGAGCATCTACGCGAAGCGTAGCTTCCCCGGCTTTGACCCCGCGCGCCTGCGGGAAATCATCGCGCCGCTCCTGACCGGCCTGACGGAGATCGACCTTGCGCCCGCGCTCACGCTGGACAGCTATTATAAGACCGACCTTCACTGGGACCAGGCGAAGCTCCGGCCCGTAATCGAAGCCCTGGGCGAGGGTATGGGATTTACGCCGCGCTGTGACTTTAGTCAACGAAAGCTCGGGCCGTTCCACGGGGTGTACGCCGGGCAGATGGCCCTGCCAATGCGACCGGACGAGATGACTGTTCTGGATGGCATGGGCAAAATCTCAGCGCAATATTTCGACACAAAGGCCGGGGGCTTCGTGCCCGGGCCGGTGTATCATGAGGAAAAAGTCACGGGCCGCGACCCCTATGATGTCTTTCTGAACGGGGCGCAGGCGCTCGTCATCCTGGAGAACCCGGACAACCCCCATGGGCGCGAGCTCTACCTGTTCCGCGACTCCTTCGGGTCCAGCCTCGCGCCGCTGCTGCTGCCGTACTACAGCCGCGTGACGCTGATTGACCTGCGCTATATCAACGCGCGGGTTTTGCAGGAATATATTGCGTTCGCGCCCGGCGCGGACGTGCTGTTCCTGTGCGGCTGGCAGGCGTTCAACGCGAACACATGGATGACCTGAGGGAAATCTCCGCCTGGCGAAAAGCCCCCGGCCCATGGATGGGCCGGGGGCAAATGCTGTGAGCAATCGAATTACCACCGGATGGACAGCCGCGCGCCGTCGTCCGATACCGTGTAACTGAGCGTGCCCTTGGCGGTCTCTTTGTCCAATGCGCCCATCAGGGCTTCCTTCATCGCCGCGTCCGTGGGGATGATCTCTGTCTTCAGCGTCAGCTGATTGGGGACATAGAGATATTTGCTCATGGCGAAGCCTGTCATCCACCAATGGCCTTCCACGGGGCGCACCACGAGGGGCCGGCCGGTTTCCGTGACGCAGACCTCGAAGGACATGCCGATGCGCTCGTTCGAGGCCGCGTCGTAGAACGCTATCAGGCGGCTCGCCGGCTTGTGATACAGCCCGACCTCCCCGCCGCTGGTGTTGAAATAGCGCCCTTTCCACAGCTGGAGCATCCAGTCCATGCCGTCATAGGGGAACTTCAGGCGCAGTGTGTCGGCGTTGACGGCCTTGTTCTGCAGGAGGATGTCGTCATAGAGCTTGCAGTAGCCAAACACGCGCATGAACGGGTCGTACGCCGTGTAGGCATAGTTCTCCTTGAGGTTCAAATTGAAGCCCAGGTTGAAGATGCCCAGGCTGCAGCCCAAAATGCCGGTCTCCGTGTTGTATGTGCTGAAGGAGTTGACGGCCGCCGTGCTGCCGTCGGCATAGGACATTTCGATCAGCACCCGGTATTCGTCCGGGCTGCCCTCGACGGGCTCGGGTTCGGTGACGAAACGCATGCCCGCCGGCATGCCGACGATGGCGGCGGGAAACTCGTTCCCCACCAGCCATTGGTCACGCAGGCCGTAGAAAACGCCGGGGAACAGCTTGGTCATCCAGCGCTGGTAGCGGAAGAAATCCGGGAGGCTCGCGGCGATTTTGGGGATGTCGAAGCCGGTTTCGGCCGTCAGGGCGCCGAGGGCCTCCCCGAGCCGTTCGTCGAAGGTGATGTCATAGCGTGGCACGAGCGCCGCCCCGAAGGTTTTGTGGGCCCCGGCGTCCCAGGCGGGGGTGCCGGGCGTTTCGGCGGCCTTCCCCGCGTTGGCGAACGCGATGACAATACTGAGCACCGCGGAGAGCACGGTATACAGGAGCGATGTAAGCATATGCGGCCCTTCCGTTTTTTAATGAGGCTTGTCCCATTACATTTCTGTTTTTTCCCTCCAAAGGAAGCGCACGGTGTTGCCGCTGACGGAGTAGCGGTCCGTGCTGTAGCTTCTGTCCAGAACCGTGCTCCCGGGGATAAAGCCCTTCGCGGCCATCGCCTGGGCGCAGGCCGCCGCCATTTCCGCGTTGGGGAAGCGCAGCGCGCCCTCCATGGAGCAGAACTCGCGCGACCAATCCTGCATGATATACCGCTTGAAGCCCGTGACCCACCAGGTGTTCTCCATGGGCCGGGTGAAGAGCTTGGTCTGGCGGCTGTAAATGGAAAACTCCATGCCGATCCAGTCGCTCGTGGTGGCGCCCTGGTATTGCTCCAGGGGGGACCACTCGGGTTTGTTGTATAGCCCCAGCTCGCCCCCTGTGAACAGGCCGTACCCGTAGGTGCCCTTCCACGCCTGCACCATCCAGTCGCGGCCCCCGTAGTTGAACTTGAAGCGCACCGTGTCATAGAAGCAACCGGCAACGGGGGAAAGCGTGTCGTACGCCGCGTTGAAGCCGAACAGCCACTGGTAGGCATACTTTGTATGGAAGAGGTACTCTTCGCTGGGCCAGTACCGCAGGGAGGGCAGGCCGACGACGCTCCAGAAGCCGGACGGCACGACGGGCGTAACCGGTACCGCGGCCTCCGCCGGGGCCGCCGCTTCCGCTTCGGGCGCGGCCTGTACGGACAGCGGGAGAGCGAACATGAGAGCCAAAATCAGCGCCAGCGCAAACAAGCGGCGGGGGAAACCTTTTCTTCCTGTTTTCATCATGGGGGGTGCCTCCTATTTTGAATATAAATTTTTTACCATACAATGCGCACCGCGGGGCCGAACTTCGTATCCAGCGCCGTATAGCGCAGCGTGCCCTTGGCGGCCTCTTTGTCCAGCTCGGCCTTCAGGGCCGCCAGCATGGCCGCGTCCTTCGGGGCGAGGATGGTCTCCAGCGTGAGATTTTCGGCGGTCAGCGAATCTTTGTATACCGCGAAGCTCGTCTTCCACCAGTGGAGGTCCAGAGGCCTGTCGATGAGCACGGCACCGTTGCGTTTGTCGGTGAGCTTGAAGGACATGCCGATACGCTCGTCGTCGCCGGCGGAATCGTAGAAATCGACGAGGCGGTATTTCGGCTTGTTGTACATCCCCACCTCGCCGCCGGGCATGTTGCCGTAGCGGCCCTTCCAGAGCTGCACCATCCAGTCCTTGCCGTTATAGGGGAACTTCAGGCGCACGGTCTCGATATCGGCCACGTCGGTGGAGTTCAGGAAGAGGTCGTCATAGAGCTTCGTGTAACCGAGGCTGCGCTGCCAGCTGTCGTTGGTGGTTTCGATCAGGTTGTCGTGGGAAAAATAGTTGAAGCCCAGGTTGCCGAAGCCGCTGTCGGAGCCCAGCCGCCCGGTTTTTGTATTGTAGGTGGTACCGGTTTTCGCGTGGACCTTCGTGCCGTCGGGATAGCTGAAGTACGCGACGAACTCATAGTCGTTCGGCTGGCCCTCCACGGGCTCGGCCGCGAAGTGCATCCCGGTGGGCATTTTCACCATGACGCCCGCCACGCGGGTGATGGTCTTCATCGCGGTGTTGCCCTGCTCGTGGTATTCCATGCTTTTATCCAGCAGCATATCGCCCACGCCGTTATACAGCCAGGGCAGCGCGGCGGCCTGCCAGCGGGTGTAGTAGAACGCGTCCGGCATGAGGTTGGCCGCCTGGACCATATCGAAGCCGTTGGCCCGCTCGAGCTCGGCCCAGGCCTTCTCGAAAATGGGGTCCCAGGTAACCTCGATGCGGGGGGGCGGGAACCGGCCGTCCGTGACCTCCCGCAGGACGGGGAAGCGCCCGTTGACCTCCCGCTCGTAGGCCTGCTTGTCCCAGGCGGGGCCGCCCTGCGCTCCGACGCTGCCGATATAGGCGATAAAGCTGATGAGGGTGGCAAGCATAAAGCTGATAGCGGCTGACATCATAAGCCTCCTATCTCCATCTTAATAAACGCTTCACATATTATAGCAAATACTCTTCGCCCTGTCAAGTCCCGGCAGAAAAAATAGAATTGGCATTACAGGAAATCCCAAGATTGTGCGGTTTTTTGCGTGAAGAACCGTCCCTTGACACCGCTGCGTTAAAATGCTACAATGCCCGGTATCATTATACTTTACAGGAGGCATCACCAAATGCGAACAACGGCAAAACGGCTTCTGGCGGCGCTGCTGGCCCTGCTGTGCTGCGGCCCGGCGTTCGGTATCCCGGCGGCATCCGCCGCGCCGCCCTCCCCGGCGAACATCCTCACGCTGGAGGAGGCGCTGGTGCTCACCAACGCGGACCAGGCGGCGCAGTGCAGCTTCACCCCGGCGCTGGGCGGCTTCTACACCTTCCATTTCCAGAACAACGCCGCCGCCCAGGCGAGCAATCTTTCCATTGAGGACGCCGAAGGGACCCTCGTCTATTCCGGCTCCTACAACAAAGCCAACAACGACTATGGCAGCGAGCACATCTTCACCGCCTGGCTGGCCGGCGGCAAAACCTATACCTATACCCACGCGTTCGGCCTGAACGGCTTCAACTACGCCCTTTCCGTCATGCGGGAGGCCGTCGAGCCGCTGGGCCCGGGCGTGCTGGCGGAGGCCGCGGTCCCCGGCAACCGCTTTGGTTCGCAGAGCTTTGCCTACTTCGAGTTCACGGCCCCGGCGGCGGGCTGGTACGCCTTCGGCAGCCCCACGAACCCAAACCTGGACGGGCGGCTGTACACCGCGGACGGCGGCTACCTGGGCTCTGAGTACGGCGGCAAACTCCACGCCCAGCTCACCGCCGGGCAGACCGTCATCTACGCGGCGGGGAGCCTCAGCGCGTACAGCCCGCTGACGGTGTTCGTGCAGGTCAACGCGATCACCCCCTACACGGTCACATACGACTACAACAACGGCAGCGGCGTCAAACAGACGATGAACACGCCCGGCAAGCTCGGCCCCTACACACCCGCCAAGGCCGGGTATGAGTTCGCGGGCTGGGCCCTGACCGCCGGCGCAGCCGCGGCC
>WQTL01000396.1 GCA_009786275.1 Bacillota bacterium
CTCTTCGTATTCGGTCATGCAGCCCAGGCAGCGGGTCATGGGGGTTCCTGCTTTCCTAAATGTGATTCTGCTACGCTGATAAGCAAGGGAAGTGTGCAGCGTCGTCCGCATTGTGTACGGTGGCAGGGATGTTGAGGCTGTGCTGGGGGAGACGCCGGGGGAATAACCCAAATGCAATGTGACGAGTTAGCGAGTTTTTGTGTATACGGTACCACTAATTGGTGCAGCCAGCATGGCGGGGCGGATACCGCCAGCCCTATCATTGACATTGAGACCACCGAGGTCGAAAGAGCCGTCACCGTTGGCATACGCGGCACGGTTGGTAAGGCTGCCATTTTGCGTTTCAGTATATGATGACATATTTTAGGGGAAAATGCAATAGTTTTGCGGGCATAATTTTGTCCCCCTCACGGCTTCGTGGGGGGACGGCGCGGCTAACGAACGTTGCTCCTTTATGTAAACAAGCTGAGCTGTTCCTCTTTCCAGGACCGCGCTTCCCGCGTGACGATCTTCTCCCCCGGCGTAAGCTCACCCATCAGCAATTCCCCCGCAGGGTCATGCCGCCGCGTGTTCGCCGCAGCGGAACCCGCGCTGTGGTTGGCATAGCAGTACACGCAGCCGTTGCCGCAGGTGTTGTACACGCCGATATCCACGCTGGCCAGGCAGCCGCAGCTGGGGCGCTGGTTTTTGTCCTGGGGTGCGGCGATTTTGCAGCCGCAGAGGGCTTCGACAGTCGTACGGTCGATGCAGCTGGCCCGCCGGATGCCGTATGGCGAGAGGTCTGTCTTCTCGCAGCAGGCCTTGACCGGCAGGCCGTATTGCCCGGCGATTTCCGCGAAGCGCCCCGCAAGCTCGGCTATTTCGTCTTCCGTGACGCGCCGGATCAGCGGGGTTTTCAGTTTGGGGTACAGGATCACAAAGCTGATGGTCACCTGGGGCGTGTGCCGGTGCAGCTTTTCGCACAGGCGGTTGAATTGTTCGGCGTGCCAGGCGATATCCAGCCGATCATTCAAAATGATGGGGTCATATCGCCACAGCACCGGGCAGCGCTTACTCAGTTCGACGAAGGTTTTTACGATTGCGTCTTTATCCCGCAAATTTTTCTCAAGCGTACGATCATAGGGTGTGAGCGTAAACTGAAAATAGTAACGATGGCCCATGCGGTCGATTTCCGGCAGGCGAGGCAGCAGGGGCAGCGGATCTTTCGTCCAAAACGCGACGCAGTCCACCGCGTCCCTTGATGTCGGGACGCGGCGGATTTGCGCGTGGTTCATGGGGTTGCGGGCCAGGGCATAGCCCGCGCGCAGGCGGTTCAGCAGCCAGTCGGCGTAGAACGCGGGGATATCCGTGCGGCGGGAGGCTGAGAGGATCATTGTATGGCTTCTCCCTGTGTTATGTGATACTAACGGCCGTGCGTCTCCTTCGTTTTCATTCCCCGCAAAACGCGATCGTCATGTAGCCTGTGGCCGCTGGCACCTCCCTGCCCAGCAGCTCGGTGCTGTTGGCGCTTTCGATGAACTCCACGGCGCAGCCGCTGTCCTTCATCCGCTGCAGCAAGGTCCCCAGCAGCACCGGCGCGTCCACGTAGGTGGCGTCGAGGTTCAGCACGCCCGCCGCGTCGTAGATCCGTATGCACTCCCGCATCGACGCGCGCCGATGCTGTTCTTCACGCGATGGCAGGCCGTGGGAGAAATCGATGGAGGCCACGACGACCGTATCGGGGCCCGCAAGCTCGCAGAGCGTATCGATGGCCAGCTTCGCGGCGCCGAAGGTAACGCCCTTCTGGAAGATGACCGGCACAGCCTTCGCCCCGGGGAGGTAGCGGGCCAGCAGCGGCATGAGGATCCCCACGCTGTGCTCGGTCACGAACAGCGCGTCCTCGGTCCCCGCCAATCCCCTGCCCTCCAGCACGCGGATCAGGTCCTCCCGGGGCAGCACTATGCCGTCGTACGCGGAAAACGCGGCGTAGGTGGTCGTGATTTTCGGCCCGTTCTTCGTGTGGTTCGGCCCGACCAGGATCACCGTCTTGGGGTTCAGCGCCGCCAGCCCGGCAATCACCTCCGCCGCCATGCGGATGGACTCCCCGCCGTGGGGCACGATGACCGCCTTCGTGCCCGGCGGGAGTATTACGGGGTTGGGGGCGTCCAGCTCGTTCTCGCGCACGAAGCAATCGGTCTTGACTATTTTGTTGTATGGCACGCGCGTGATGGATTCGGGCTCCGGTTCCTCCGTCACCGCGCAGGCGCAGAGAAAAATCAACAACCCCAAGAAAGCGCACTTATATTTCTGCATTCTCATTTCTAATTTCTCATTTGATCGTCACCGCGCCGCCTTCGATCGAGGCGGTGAACTCCGGCTTGTCGGTGTTGGTGATGTAGGTGCCCTCGCTGCGGAAGGCGCCGGTCATCACCGGGCGGGCGGTGAAGCGGAAGGTATCGCTCCCGGCGTCTTTGCTTTTGTAGACCGTGAACGTGACCTGCTGCCCCTTCACCTCCGAAACCCATACGCGCTGCCCCCGCCTCCACACCAGGCCGGAGAACTCCAGGCCCGCGGGCAATACGTGCACGATGTTGTAGCAGCCGTCGGGGGCGGCGGCGTCAATGCTGTAGCTGACCGCGCCGTAGGCCGTGCCGGTCTGCGCCATGTCGATTTCGTCGTATATCTGCGAGACGCTCAGCGCCGCGTTGCCGCCTTCGGGGAAGCCCGGGGCGAGGTAGCCGGCCGTGACCTCGATATCATCACTGACATCGCTGAAACGGATGGCGCGCAGCTGCTCCGCCGTGAGCAGGACGGAATGGCTCAGGAAGAGGCTGACCTGCTTTTTCTTGCCGTCCAGTGTATAGGTGAAGGAGGCGCAGTCGGGGTTCACGCTTTGGGCCTTGTGGCGCAGCACCAGCAGCTGCTGCAGCAGATAGTGATCCTCCGCGCCCCGGTTTTCCAGCACGTACTGGAACAGCGGCCCGCCCTCCGGCATGTCGAGCAGCATGGCCGCCACGGCGAGATTGGCCGTACAGCGGACGGTGTCCTCGCGGATTTCCTGGCGCACGTACATCGTCTGGCCGGCCTTGTCGCAGAACGCGGCCGCGTATTCGCTCACCATGGCTTTCGCGGCGCTGCCGTTGCCGATGAACACCTGCGCCAGGGCCAGGTAAATCCGGTCCTCCCACGGAAGATCGTCCTGCGCCAGCTCGTTGATGTCCTGCATCACGGGCTCCTTCAGGGCGGCAAGGCCCATCAGGGCCAGGGCCTTCCATGCCCCGCCCAACTGGCTGCGGAGATACTGCGCGGCGGCGGGCTTGCTGAAGGCTTCGGCCATGGCGGCGCAGGCCCAGGCCGTGGTGAGGAGGGTTTCGTAGTCACTCACGTCGCCGTAGGTGAATGGGGCGATGCTGCCGTTGGAGCGCTGGTACTGCGGTATCGTCTCGGCGTAGTCGCTGCCGTACCAGCCGTATTCCCCGGAGGAAACCGCCGCCAGGACCTCCCGCGCGGCCTGTTTGGCGATGAGCTGCTCGGCCCGTATGGAGCTCCCGCACAGGATGCGCCACAGCCCGCGCATGACCTGCGACTTCTGCCTGTCCGTGAAGGTCAGGTGCACCGTGCCCCTGGCGGGGATACCGAATTTCGTGCCCTCCGCAAGCGCGAGGGTCTGGGTCTCCATGTGGTCCGCGATGCCGTCGGCCACGGTGAACTTCACGGTAAGCTTGTCTTTGTATTCGCCGTATTCGCCGGTGACGCTTAAGGTGTGCTCGCCCGGCTTGAGGGCGGGCAGGGGCATCTCGTACCAGACGGAGGGCTTGGCGCTCTCTGTCTGCTTGAATTGGAGGGTGGGAATCTCCACGGTGTATTTCACGCTGCCGCCGTCCAGGGCCGTGCCCGCGTTGCGTATGCCCAGCGTCGGCTTGTCGCCGGTGAGGAAGGCCTCGCCCATGCGGATATCCACGAAGAAGGGCAGCGTGACGATGAGGTTGGCCCGCCCGCTGCCGGCCATGACGTCGCCCGGTCGGAAGGCCTGCCAAAACAGCCGCCAGGAGGTGACGTTGTCGGGCAGCTTGACCTCGGCGGAGGCCTGGCCCTTTTTGTCGGTGACGACGGTCTCGAACAGGGCGGTGTCCCGGATGTCCGAGCGGTCGCTGTCGCCGCCGCCGTCGTCGCCCTTCTCGCCGCCGCCGGTGTTGCGCACCAGGATGTGGCTGATGGACGTGGCCGGGTAGAAGCCGTAGGTATCCCCGAAGATCTCCGCGATGTCGGAGTACTCCTCGCGCAGGGCCAGCAGGGCCTCGTCCACCATATTGAGGTTCACCGTGCCCTGCACGGGGTTCCCGTCGGGGCCGGTGAGCCTCAGCTTCAGCTTCGCGGTCTCGCCGGGGCGGTAGCTGTCCTTGTCGGGCGTGACCTCCAACCGCAGCGCGCGGCTGTCTGTGTCGATGCTCACCGAGTAGGGGTACCAGTGCTCCACGTACTCCCTGCCGTCGAACAGCACGCCGTACACGTTGATGTTGGGCAGCACTTTGCCGTCGAAGGTGAACTCCAGCAGGTTTTCCTTCGAAACAGTACTGTCAAGTATCTTATCACTTGCGCGCACGAACAGCACCGCGCCGTCCCCGGCCTCGATGGGCGCGCCCTCGCCGTAGTTCTCGTAGACGGACAGGGACACCTTGTCGCCCACGGCGTAGGCGTCCTTGCCGTCATTGTCCCGGACATAGGCGGTCTTGCCGAAGTCGTAGTTGTAGCGGTCGTGGTACTTGCCGTAGTACCAGGCCTCGCGCTCGAAGGCGCGGCCCTTGCTGTCCTTGCCCTCGATTTTGAGGATGTATTCCCCGTCGGGGGTCAGGGGCAGCGGGAAGCTCTGGTTGTCCTTGCCCTTGACCGTGAGGGTCTTGCTGCCCTCGCGCTTCTCGATGCGCTCGTAGTCGTAGTCGAAATATTCCGCGTAGGTCTTGGTGTAGGGGTCGTAGCGCTTGCCCAGGGAGGTCTTGGTCTCCTTGTAGGTGACGCGGGTCCAGGTGACCTTCAGGGGCAGGCTGCCGGAGAAGTCCTTCAGGTGCTTGTTGTCCCCGTACCACTCGATGTAGTCCAGGCCTGTGAAATCCACCGTGAAGGCCTGTATGTCCAGGCTGACGGCGCTGCCCTCCCGCTTCGCCCGGGCCTCGATCTCCACGTCGCTGTTCACGCTCTGGACGTAGGCGTGCTCGTAGACCCGCCCGATCTCGGGCAGCTCGGCCTCCGCGCTGATCCCCCGGTAGGTCACCAGGCTGTCGGATTCCCGGGACACGCTGATTTTCTTCTTCGCCTTGCCGAAGCCGTCGGTCTTGACGATGTCGCCGTCCAGGTCCAGCTCCAGCCCCGCCAGGGGCGTGCCCTCGAAGTAGGCGGCGGCGGCCGTCGCCGTGGCCTCCTCCCCCGCCCAGACGATGGGCCGGTCCACCGTGAGCTTCAGGCTGTAGGCGGGCTTGCGGTAGATCTTCACCTCGAAGTAGGTGGTGCCCAGGCGCTCCTCCCCGCTGTAGAGCGACAGGCAGTAGAACCCGGGCGCGAGCTCCGGCAGGCGGATTTCGCCCTCGAACACGCCGTTTTTCACAGGCACCCGCGCCTTGACCTCGCTGGCCTCGGTCCTGTCCCAGTAGTTCTCCTCGACGACCGCCGTGACCTCGTTGACGGCCCTCACGCCCGCCTGCTTGGGCGCCAGCACGCCGAAGAATTTCAGCGTGTCCTCCGGTTTATAGAGCTTTTTGTCGCAGTAGATATACTTCCAGTAGTCCATCCCGTGGAAGCCGTCCTCGCCGCCGTCGCCGCCGAGCATGATGAGCAGGCGCTCGCCGCCGCTTTGCGCCCAATAGGCGGTGTAGGCATCGTCAGGGTTCGAATTCTTGACGGTCAGCAGCCCCTGGGCGTCCGTCTTGCCCACGGCTTTCCCGCCCGCGAGGCTGATCTCCGCGCTCTTCACGGGCTGGGAGGTCGCCAGGTCGTTCACCCAGAACAGGCTGCCGCCGCTGCCGCCCATGGCGTAGGCGCTAAGGTCCGTCACTTGGAACAGGCAGGTGAGCGTGCGCCCATTGGTGGTGAACCGCGCGGCGTAGAGGCCCTTGGGCAGGGCTTTGGGCAACACCACCACGCCGCCGCCCTCGTCGCCCATGATCTCAAGTTTTTCGTCCAGGACCTTTTGCATGCCGTCGGTATTGAGCTCCGGCCGCGTTTTCCCGCTCCAGTAGTCGTAGTTCAGGCTGTCGTTCACAGCCTCGGCGTAGGCCTCCGGGCTGTCAAAACGGAAAACCCTCGTGGGGAGCTTTTTTTCGTCATGCGCCGGGTAGAAGCGCAGGGTGAACGCGGGCTTCTCCGAGGCCATGAAGGCGTTGTTCTCGTAGCCCGCGCCGGACCAGAACTCCTCCTCCTTCTCCTCGGTGCGGAACTTGAAGGCTTGGTCCTTCCCCAGGGTCTCGCTGCCCAGGGCGTCGGCCAGGGCGCCCTTGACCCGCACCTCGTACACCGTGCCCTCCTTCATCGTCTCGCCGGAGGCCAGGAAGGCATAGGTGTTCACGCCGGTTTTGCGCCAGTCGCTGCCGCCCAGCTTCGGGGAGATGCTCACCTGCTTCTGCAAATCCTTGATGTTCACCTCGCAGGTGAAGGTCAGCTCGATCACGGAGTCCACCGGCACGCCCGTGCCCTCGTCCATGGGGAACGTGCGCTCCAGCGCGAAGCCCTTGCGCGTCTGGAAGGCCCAGCTGTTCCCCGCCCGCGCCTCCATGCCGTTGTCCGTCTGCAGCGGGTCGAAGCTGAGGACGTACAGCGTGTTTTTCTCCAGGGCCTGCTTGGGCGTGAGCCTGTACTCCAGTGCGCCGGTCTTCTTCAATGTGTAGTCGAAGGCCGGCGAGGCCTTCAGCCACTGCTTGACGTATTTCTCGCCCAAGGGCTCGGTCAGAGTCAGCGTGAAGCCGGTATTCGTCGCCACGCAGCTGTTGCCGTCCACGGCGGTGGCTTTGATCCCCAGGCCGTCGGAGGGCGCGACGTAGTTCTCGAACTGCTCCACAGCCTCCAGCACCGGCTCGTCGGGGGGCTTCGCCGGATTGTCGGGTTCGGCCGGCTCGTCGTCGGGGACGACTACAGGTAT